>USNI01000021.1 GCA_900555975.1 uncultured Desulfovibrio sp.
ATGACATGCGTGAATATGGGCAACCCGCATGCGGTCATCTTCGTCGACGACGTGGACAGTCTCGATCTGCCCGTACTCGGTCCGCAGTTCGAGCATCATCCGTGGTTTCCCTGTCGTACCAATACCGAATTCGTACAGCTTCTCGATCATGAACGCGCCCGCATGCGCGTCTGGGAGCGGGGGGCAGGAGAAACACTGGCCTGCGGCACCGGCGCATGCGCTGCGGCCGTGGCATGTGCGCTGACCGGCCGTACCGGACGACATGTGCGCATGGAGCTTCGAGGAGGCAACCTCGATATTGAATGGAATCAGCATTCCGGACATGTCCTTATGACCGGACCTGCACGCGTCACCTTTTCCGGAGTGTTTCTCCTCGATGAACAGGAGCATGAATAATCATGATTCGCAGCAATGAATACTATGCCGCTCTGCCCGGCTCCTATCTTTTCGCCACCGTTGCCGAAGAAGTAAGAAAGCATAAGGATCGTCATCCCGCGCTTCCGGTCATCAGCCTCGGCATAGGCGACGTCACCCGCCCGCTCGTTCCCGCCGTCATCGCCGCCCTGCACCGTGCCGTCGACGAAATGGGACAGGCCGGAACCTTCCGCGGCTACGGTCCGGAACAGGGCTATGATTTTCTGCGCGAAGCCGTGGCAGAACATGATTATCGAACCCGCGGCGTGAACATGAACGCCGACGACATCTTCATCAGCGACGGCTCAAAATGCGATGTGGCCGGCATTCAGGAACTGTTTTCGCTTTCCTGCCGCGTGGCCGTCACCGATCCGGTCTATCCGGTCTATGTGGACTCCAATGCCATGGCCGGACGTGCCGGTCAGTGGCTCGGTGATCGCTGGAGCAACCTCATTTATCTGCCCTGCACGGCGGACAATGACTTCGTGCCGGATTTTCCGGATGATGATCATGTCCCGGACGTCATCTACCTCTGCTACCCCAACAATCCCACCGGAACCACGCTCAGCCGAAGCGCACTTGCCGCCTGGGTGGACTATGCCGAACGTCACGATGCCCTCATCGTCTACGACTCCGCCTACGAAGCCTTCATCCGGCCTGATGCCGCGGACATTCCGCACAGCATTTTTGAGATTCCGGGAGCCGAACGCGTCGCCGTGGAATGTCGCTCCTTCTCCAAGACGGCCGGTTTCACCGGTCTTCGCTGCGCCTACACCGTCATTCCTGAAAGCGTCACCGTCCGCGGCCCGCAGGGTGAACGCGTATGCCTGCGCGATATGTGGAAACGTCGTCAGAGCACAAAATACAACGGCTGCTCCTACATCGTGCAGCGCGCCGCAGAAGCCGTATACAGCCCCGATGGCATCCGTCAGATCCATGCCGACATCCGCGCCTACATGGACAACGCCTCGCGTATCCGCAAGGGCGTCGAGTCCATCGGTCTTGCCTGCCGCGGCGGCGTGGATGCCCCCTACATCTGGGTAAGGACTCCCGACGGCATGGGGTCCTGGGACTTTTTCCACCGACTGCTGGACGATCTTTCGCTGGTATGCACTCCCGGCGCCGGCTTCGGTCCCAGCGGTGAAGGCTATGTCAGACTCACGGCCTTCGGCTCCGAACGCGATACGGCCGAGGCTCTTGAACGCCTGAACACCCTCCGCCTGTAGGCTGGTCAACTTTAAGCGGTCGGATTGACGGGGAAGGCACAACGCCGTCCGGCTGCGGGAGACCCGCAGGACGCTGCTCCTCCTGCGGGTCTCCTCTTTTTAAACGAAAACACATATTTTCTTGAACGGGGAGACGTCTTCAGGCCTTCTCCGGATCGGAAGGCTGCTTCTCTCTTGTCTGGTCTTCATGACGCCGGAAGGTCTTGTAGCTTATGCCGTGCTTCTTCATGCGCAGAGCCATGACTCTTTCCGTCAGACCCAGAGTCTGTGCCGCACGCCCCATGTGGCCTTCACACCGAGCCAGCGCATCCACGATGCAGGCCCGCTCAAGCTCGTCAAGACGCTCCTGAAGCGTTCCTGCAGCCATGACGGTCTCCGTTTCCCCTCCCTTTCCGGCAGCGCCGAAAGGACAGTGCGCACTGTGCAGTTCCTGCGGAAGATGCTGAGGAAGGATGATCCCCTCCGGCCCCACCAGAAGAACGGCTCGCTCCATCACGTTCTCCAGTTCGCGGATGTTGCCCGGCCAGCTGTAGCGCTGAAGCATGTCCATGACGGCGAGCGACACCCTGATATTCTTCCGTCCCCCCGCCGCGGCGAACTTGTTGGCGAACCAGACGGCCAGAGGCTGTATGTCGTTCTGACGCTCTCGCAGGGGCGGCATATGGATGGGAAAGACATTGAGTCTGTAAAAAAGATCCCTCCGGAAGGTTCCCTCTTCCACCATGCTTTTCAGATCCCGGTTGGTGGCCGTGATGATGCGCACATCCACGCTGATGCTCTGCATTCCGCCCAGACGTTCGAAACGGCGTTCCTGAAGCACTCTGAGCAGCTTGGCCTGCGTAATGAGGGACAGCTCCCCGACCTCGTCAAGGAAAAGCGTTCCGCCGTCCGCAAGCTCAAAGCGCCCCTTGCGGACGCCCGACGCTCCGGTGAACGCCCCTTTCTCATGCCCGAACAGTTCGCTCTCTATGAGATTTTCCGGAAGTGCCGCACAGTTGAGCGAAATGAAGGGACCGTTGTTTCTGCCGCTTGCAGAATGGATGGATCGGGCCGCCAGCTCCTTGCCCGTACCGCTCTCGCCGTACAGAAGCACCGTCGTTGAGGAAGGAGCCACCTGCGCTATCTGTTCGTAGATGCGGCACATGGCTTCGGAGCTTCCCACAAAGCCCTGCGGTCGAAGAGGCGTGGAAAGAGCGTTGTGCAGACGCATGTTCTCTTCAATCACGGCCATGCGTTCATCCATGACCGTCTGTCTTGCCTTGGCTGCACGGGCTATCATGGATGCGATGACAGTCAGCAGCCGTTCATCTTCCTCAAGCGTCACGGCATCGGCAAAAAGCCTGTCCACGGACAGTGCGCCGAAGACTTCATCTTCAAGTTTGATGGGGACGCAGATGAAGGCAATGGAATCCTTCTGGAGATTGCGCGAACGGGTACGGTTCAGGAATACGGGACTTTTCGATACATTGGACACCACCATGGGCTGTCCGCTCTGAATGACGCGTCCGATCACGCCTTCTCCAAGGGCATAATGTCCGCGCTTCTGTTCCGCAGGCTTCAACCCATAGGCCGTTTCGATGTGAATTTCTCCGGTATGGGGAGAAATCAGCGTGATCATGCCGCGCATCATGTGCAGATGCTGCCCCATGAAGGACAACGTGGACTCCAGCGTCTGATTCATGTCCGTCGAACTGTCTATGATCTGCGAAAGATCAAAAAGCAGTCGGAGTTCATCCACGCTGTCGCGCACACCGACGTCCGGCGACAAGGGGGCATCTTCCCGACCCTGATCTTCATGGACGACGGCAGGGGCCGTTTTCCCGTCCATATGCTCCTGTTCATGCTTCATGGAGCATACCGTACCGACAATATGTCACTTTGCCAAGTCCATGCATAAGGATATCGTCCGACATCCGCCTTTTCCAGCTTCTTCCCTGAAAACGACCGGCGACAAAGCAAGATGACGTTCTCCAGTCCCTTCCGCTGCTCTTCCATCCCGGGCAAAGCGACCTCCAGCGTACGCACGGAGGAAAAAGAATGCCGGAAGTTCGGCCGTGCAGGGAGGCACATCCTTGTCTTCCCGGCAGGAAGTGCCTCCGCACAGTGTCCGCGTACGCATGTCTCCCTTCCTCAGGAAAAGATTCTTCCCAAAAGATGACAAAGACCTTCCCTGCCCGCCATGACGCGTGACCGGCTCCACCGGTGGGAAAGCGGAACCTCCCGGCCCATGCTGACCGAAAAGATGAACTACTGCAGCAGGGAAAGCATCTCCATGCGACGCACCGGTGCCGCGGACGTACGGCGGCGGCGACTGCCGCGCACGGCAAGAGGCGTATTTTCCAGAGCTTCCGCCTGGTCGGCAAGAGCCTCAAGATTGCTGCAGGCAAGGGCAACCAGCGCCGGACTGAACGTTTCAACACTCAGAGAACCAAGAAAGGAACGCACGCTGCGGATATCGTCACTCATAGCCATGTTAATGCTCCTTGAAAAATCTCATTGATTTTTTGTGTCGATCACGATTTCCTTTTGCTAGTTTTATTTATTTTGTCAACTAAAAATTTATATTTTGAACTTTTTTATTTTTCTTAATTTAAGATTGACTTTTTTAAGCATTATCTTTAAAAAATACTTCATGAACAGCGCAACACCAGAAACACTCGATCGTCTTCTTCAGGGAGCCGGACTCAGACGGGACAGCCAGCTGGCTGAACTTCTTGGCGTATCGCCTCAGGCCGTCAGTCAGGCACGCCGCAAGGGACGCATTCCTGACGGATGGGTTCTGAAAGTGGCCGCTCAGTTCGGCCTCTCCACGGACTGGATCTTTTTTGGACGAGAACCGGAAAAACACGACGTTCCGGCAGGCGAACGTCCTGAAATTTCAGCCGGGGGACATGAGGATGCCATGCAGAAACGCCGTGCACGGGGGGAGACCTTCTTCGGAGAAGTCGGCTGCGGCCAGGACTCCATCGGACTGGTCATGGTTCCTCTCGTGGCCGCACGGCTGGCCGCCGGCAAGGGAAGTCTGGAAACCGACGTAGACGTGCTCTCCTATTTTTCCTTCCGGCAGGACTGGCTCCTTATAAAGAAGGCGCAGATTTTATAATAGGCGTAAACGGAGACAGCATGGAACCGGATATCCGCCACGGAGATATGGTGCTGGTGGATCAGAGCAAATGCCAGATTTACGGCCATGCCATCTATGCCATGGGAATCAATGAAGAAATTTATATCAAACAGGTAGAAACGCTGCCGGGGGGCACGCTGGTGCTTCGCAGCCGCAATCCCGAGTATTCGCCCATCAGCGTGGATCTGCACGGTGACCTTGCGGACAGCGTGCGCGTCATCGGCCGCGTCATCTGGTGCTGCAGGGAAATATAGCGTTTCCGATCGCCCCGTCCCTGCAGAAAAAGGACGCCTGCGTTTTCAGAAAGCCAGCCTGAACCTGTTCCGTATCCTGTCGCTGACAAAATTTTCCGGGAAGACTCTGAACGCTGCCCCCTGCCGACGTCCCGACACGTCGTCTCTGCGGCAAAGACCGTTCTGCGCGAAAAGAACGGACCTTCTGCGGTCTTTCGCATCTCTTCCGGTCCGCCTCTTTCCCACGGAAAGCACATGGACCGAACATTCGCTATTCCCGGCACACTGCCTGTCGTACCGCCCGGTACGAATGGGTACGACAGACACTGACCAGAACGATCGGGAGCTGTCTTTCAAAGCACAGAAACATCTGAGTTTCGGTTGTCTTGAAACGCAAGACAACATCATCCTTGCGCATCACGGACAAAGACAAAAAAGCCCTGCACGGGGCAGGGCAAGATACATAAATCAGCTCAGACGAGCATGGCCGAACGCTCAATCATGGACACGGTATGCTCAATCTGCCCGCCGAGCGCTGAATGACGGCTCATTTCACGCTCTACCGCCGTGATTCCCTTGATGACGGTGGAATGCTTGCGGTTGAACCGTTCACCGATCTGCTCCAGCGTAAGATCGGTATGCTTGCGCAGCAGGAAAAACGCCGTATTGCGGGCCAGAACAAGATTCTGCCTGCGGGATTTGGAGGAAAGCTGCGCAGGCGTGAGATCAAAGCTGCGACAGATAAGCTCGACCACATCCTCAAGGCTGAGACTGGGGCTTGTTCGTGCCACATTGCGGATGACCTCTATGGCCATTTCTTCCGTGACCTGATGCCCCGTGAACTGTGACTGCAGCATGAGATTATGCAGACAGCTTTCCAGAAGACGGACATCGCCGGTAATGCGGTCAGCCAGAAGATCGGCCACACGGGAAGGCAGCACCATGCACTGGCGACGGGCCTTCTCCTGAAGAATATGCAGACGGGTATCCCTGTTCGGACGCTCCATGCTGGCCACGAACCCGGAGCAGAAGCGGGAAACGAGCTGAGAGTCCACACCGGCCAGATCACGAGGTGCGAACGAACTGGTCAGCACGACTCTGCCACCGTGATCCTGAAGATTCTTGATGGTGGAAAGCAGCTCCTCCTGCGTGCGGTCCTTTCCGCGCAGAAAATGAACATCCTCCAGAAGCAGCATGTCCAGGTCCCGGAAACGTTCCTTGAACTGGTCCATGGTCTTGTACTTCATGGCCTGCACGAACTGCGAGGTGAACTCCTCGGCGGTGAGATACTCCATGCGGACCTGCCGCTTGTCGGCCTCAAGACTGAGCGCGCGCCCCACGGCCTGTGTCAGATGCGTCTTGCCGAGACCTGCGCCGGCACACAGAAACACCATGTCCACGGGAGCGCTGGCCTCAAGAATGTTGCTCGCAGCGGCATAGGCGATCTGATTGCACGGACCGACGACGAAATCCTCAAAGGAATGCTTCCATCCCTTCATGACCGCAGGATTGAAGACTCTCACCCGGGGCAGGGGAAGGGGCAGATCAAGCTGCTTGTCGGCCATGAGCACCGCAGGCGCCGTAGAAGGAATGGTTGAGGCAAGCTGATCGAGACTGGCGGGACGAGGCAGCTCCGTCTTTTTCCGGGACGAGGACGCGCGAACGGAAACCTTTGCCCGGCTGCCGAGGATGGAAAAAGCCACCTGCGCTATGGCCTGCGAAAACTGGTCTCGCACCTGAGCCGCCATGAAATCATTCATGGCGGTCAGACGAACTTCCCATTCGCAGGTACCGACAGGCTCAATGAGAAGCCCCTGACCGCCGGAACGGTCGGCATGCGACAGTTTAACCACATCGCCCTTCAGGGGTTCAAGAAACACCTTGAACTTGCCTTCAGGAACGCTGCTGCGAAGTTCGTTAAGTATGGAGGACCAGATTTCTTTCATAACGGAGCATGATTACAGGAGAACAAAGGAAAATACCATCGCCATGAGGCAAGAATCCGCACTATGCCGCAACCGCCTCATCCACAATGTGCTGCATGAATAACTCCTTATCATGTTTGGAAAAGTTTTCAACCGGCCCACAGCTCGACTTTTTATATTAACCCGTCGATAAGATTTGATAATTTAACCGCAATATAATTTTTCCCTTCTTTTCTCATCTTTTATCTCCACAGATATCATTTTTCTTTTCTCAATTTTTTCCAAACTTTCTTCCTTCTTTCATATTTTTATTCCTTTCCGGGAAACGTCCTCCCTGCCCCATCCCTTCTCTGCCGATATTCCTGACTTCGAAAACGCACCCGTCCGAACGACGACGGCATTTTTTGCAAAAAGTGTAATAATTTTCCATGGGTTATTATATAATATCCCTCCACAAAAGAATGATGGCGGAAAAAACAGCATAACCGAAATCAGTGTAAAAGAAAAAAATATGGAACCCATGCGGACAGCGCCGGTGTGGCAGGACGCCACCCCACACCTTGCACCGGACATGAAGAAATCGCCCCCTCCGCAGGCTGGATGCTTGTTCTCTTTGCCTTCCTCCTCTCTTTTCACCGAGTCCCGGGTGACCCCATCAAAACATAAAAATGAAAAATATTTCGTTTCACCCTTGACGCGACCGTATTTCGTATTATGCTCATTTGTGCAAAACAACGTTTTGTTCATCCATCGTGAAAAGGAAAGGACATGCCCCGCCCCCGTCATTGCCGATATGTCAGTGCGACTCCTGCGATCACCTACTTCAAGCCCCGCGGCATTCCGCTGCGCGAGCTTCAGGAAGCATGCCTGGAAGTGGAAGAACTGGAAGCGCTGCGTCTGGCCGATGTGGAGGGACTTACCGCGCAGCAGGCTGCGGAACGTATGCGCGTGTCGCGCCATACGTTCGGGCGCACGCTGGCTTCCGCCAGGCATACGGTTGCCGTGGCCCTGACGCGGGGCATGGCCTTACGCATAGAAGGCGGCACCTACGCCGTCGTTCAGCATTCTTCCCCTGAGTTCAAGGAGCATACCATGCAGAAAATTGCCGTTTCCAGTGAAGGTCCCACCCTTGACGACTATGTCGATCCCCGTTTCGGACGAGCCGGAGGATTCGTGGTGGCGACGCTTCCGGACAGGACCGTGGAATACATCGACAACGGTGCTTCCCAGACCATGAGCATGGGCGCCGGCATAGAAACGGCCGAGCGCATGGCCAGTGCCGGTGTGGACGTGGTGATCAGCGGCTATGTCGGTCCGAAGGCCTTTGAGGCCCTCAAGGCAGCCGGAATCCGGATCTGTCAGGATGTGGAAGGTGTCACCGTGCGCGAGGCGCTGGATCGTTTCGAACGCGGCGAACTCGTCTTTGCTGAAGCTTCCAACAAATAACGGAGCATACATGCGGGTAGTCATTGCCAGCGGCAAGGGCGGAGCCGGGAAAACCTGCGTGACGGCATCCCTTGCCCGCGTATGGAACCGGCCGCTCATTGCCGTGGACACGGATGCGGAGGCGCCGAATCTCCATCTTTTTCTTCCACCGGAGATCTCACAGAAGACCACGGCTTTTCTTGATGTTCCGCAGATGGCACCGGAAAAATGCATACACTGCGGAGCATGCCGCGACATCTGCTCATACAAGGCCATCGCGTCGTTTGCCGGAAGAATCACCCTTTTCCCGGATATGTGCCACGGCTGCGGCGGATGTTTTGCGGTATGTCCTTCAGGAGCGCTTCTTCACGGGCAACGCGAGCTGGGAGTGCTGGAAACGGGAACCGTTCTTTCCGGAACGGTACGTTTTCTCATGGGACGTACAAGAATAGGCGAGTCCATGACGCCTCCGCTGCTCCGTCAGGAACTGAGCATGCTGGACGGGATGGTCGACTCCAGCTTTGCCGATGCCCTGCTGGACTCTCCTCCCGGCGTGAGCTGTCCGGCTGTGACCGTCGCCCGTGAGGCCGACATGATACTGCTGGTGGCCGACCCCACGCCGTTTGGATTTCACGACTTTCGTCTGGCCCATCAGGCGTTCATTCCCCTGAAGAAACCCATGGCCGTCGTGATCAACAGGGCAGGCGCCGAAGGCAATGCCGACGGAGACGAGGCCGTTCGTCTCTACTGCCGGGACAGAAATCTCCCCGTGCTGGCGGAACTGCCCTTTGAACGTCAGGCAGCCGAGCAATACGCATCGGGACGTCTTCTGGCGGACATATCGCCGCTCTGGCGTGAACGCTTCGAGCATCTGCGGGACGGTCTGACAGAATTCAGCGACAGGGGCACGATCGGGGAGGATACGGATCATGCGTGAAATCGTCATCATCAGCGGCAAGGGGGGCACGGGAAAAACAACCGTCAGCGCATCCTTTGCCCATCTTGCCGAAAGCAAGGTCATCTGTGATCTGGACGTGGATGCACCCGATCTGCATATTCTGCTTGATCCCGACATCAGAGAAACCTTCGCCTTCATATCCGGTCACAAGGCGACCATCCGGCAGGATGCGTGCAAACAGTGCGGAACGTGCGCAAAGCTGTGCGCATTCCATGCCGTTTCCCGGAAGAACGACCGGTACGTTGTGGATCCGATGCGCTGCGAAGGCTGCGGCGTCTGCGCACATCTTTGTCCTGCAGGGGCCGTGGATCTTGCCGAAGAACACTGCGGCGACAGGTATCTCAGCGAAACACGTTTCGGTCCCATGGTGCATGCGCTGCTCTTTCCGGGACAGGAAAATTCCGGAAAGCTCGTGAGTCTGCTGAAAGCCGAAGCCCGGGCTCTTGCGCGTGAACGGGGACTGGACACCATTCTCTGCGACGGCTCACCCGGCGTCGGCTGTCCCGTCATCGCATCGCTTTCCGGAGCGAATCTGGCCGTAGGGGTCGTGGAGCCCACGCCTTCCGGACGACACGACTTTCTGCGAGCCGCAGATCTGTGCAGACATTTCCGCATACCTCTTGCGGTCATCATCAACAAGGCGGATCTCAACGTCCGCGAAGCCGATGCCATTGCCGAAGAGTGCGAAAAACGTGGAGACGTTCTTCTCGGACGACTCCCCTTCGATCCGGTGGTCACGCAGGCCATGGTGGCCCGCAAGGCTCTGACCGAATTCGACAACCCCGTGGGAAGCAGACTGAGGGACATGTGGTCGGCCCTTCAGAATCTGAACATGCGTCGCTGAAAGGACGCCTCTACGACCGTTTTCAGGAGTAATCATGAGCACTATCGTTGCTGTTCCTTCCGCC
>USNI01000022.1 GCA_900555975.1 uncultured Desulfovibrio sp.
CGCATAAGCGGGGCTTTTTGATTGCAAAGCGATCTTTACTTCTTCTTGGGAACCAGCTTATCCTTGCCGCCCATGTAGGGACGCAGCACCTGAGGAATGACGATGGAACCGTCTTCCTGCTGGTAGTTTTCGATGATGGCTACGAGAGAACGTCCGGTAGGCAGTCCGGAGCCGTTGAGGGTATGAACGAATTCAGGCTTGCCGCCGCCCTTTGGACGGAAGCGGATGTTGGCGCGGCGGGCCTGGAAATCAACGCAGTTGGAGCAGGAGGAAATTTCGCGGTAGGTATTCTGTCCGGGCAGCCAGACTTCCACATCATAGGTCTTGGCGGACCCGAAGCCCATGTCACCGGTGCAGAGCGTGATGGTGCGGTAGGGAAGTTCGAGCTTCTCCAGCAGAATTTCAGCGCAGCGGCGCATGTTTTCCAGCTCTTCCCATGATTTGTCGGGATGAGCAAAGCGGACCATTTCCACCTTGATGAACTGATGCTGGCGGATCAGACCACGGACGTCCTTGCCTGCGGAACCTGCTTCGGAGCGGAAGCAGGGGGTGCCGGCCGTGTAGCGCAGGGGCAGCTGATCCTCTTCAAGAATTTCTCCGGCGTGAAGATTGGTGACGGGAACCTCGGCCGTAGGAATCAGGTAGTAATCCCAGGCGGGCATCTTGAACAGATCCTCCTCGAACTTGGGGAGCTGTCCTGTTCCCTGCATGGTGGCGGCGTTCACCATGAAGGGAGGCAGAATTTCGGTAGCACCGAATTCCGTGGTCTGAGTGTCGAGATAGAAGTTCATGAGAGCGCGTTCCATTCTGGCGAACACGCCGTGAGACACGCAGAAGCGGGATCCGGCCAGTTTGGCGCCGCGTTCGAAGTCAAGTCCTTTCTGAGCCGCGCCGACTTCAAAGTGCTGTCTGGGCGGGAAGGAAAATTCGCGGGGGGTGCCCCAGCGATGGAGTTCCGGATTGTCGTTTTCGTCTACGCCGACGGGCACGGAGGCATCGGGAATGTTCGGGACCCGGAGCATCCACTGATAAACCTGATCCTTGATCTCGGAGGTCTCGGCATCCAGTTCCTTGATGCGGTCGGAAAGTTTGCCGAGTTCGGCGACCAGTTCGGAGGCGTCTTCGCCGGCGCGCTTTTTGCGGGCCACCTCGGCCGAATCTGCATTGCGCTTGCTCTTGAGTGTTTCCACTTCGGTGAGCGCGGCGCGGCGACGGGCATCAAGTTCAAGAAATTCGTCGACGGAAATGCTGGAATGGCGGTCGGCAAGAGCCTTGGCCACGACTTCGGGATGTTTCTGGAGAAGTTTGAGATCAAGCATGGCTGATTTCCTCGAATCTGCGTGATATGCGGAAGGGCGTTGTGCCCGGGCATTTGAAAGGAACAGATATTCTAGCCCGACAGCGTCGGAGCGTCAATGTCGCCGGCAGGAGGCGCCATCTGCAGCCTGGAGGAACGACGTGAAAAGGCCTCTTTCGGTTTTATGCCGGAAGAGGCCTCGGAAAAAGAGGACCGTGGAGCTAGAAGAGCATCGGGCTCATGACGGCGACGACAACGCTCATAAGTGCCCAGGAAAGCAGAATGACAAGAGGAGATGATTTCCAGATGCTTCTGGTGCTGGCCCATTCATTGCCGTGCAGCAGCGCGGCAATGGAACTTGCCGCCGGAGTGAGAAAGGCCAGATGAACGCCCATGACGACCATGATGACCGCAGGCTCGGCGCCGACCCCCATGTTGGAACAGTAGCTGAAGATGATCGGCATGAGTGCCACGCCGACGGCGCCGTTATTGATGAACTGCGTGAGAATGGTGGACAGCAGTCCCATGCAGACGGCAAAGAACATCGGTGAGTCTGTGCCGAACATCGGCTTCAGGATATCCATGAGGAAGGGAGTGATGCCGCTTGCGGGGTCTGCCATGGCTCCCGAGAGGGGTTGAACCATGGCCAGAATGAAGATGATGCCCCAGGCGACACCGTCGTCCACCATGGCCTTGAAGCGGAGCAGCGGTCTGCCGTTGATCCTGATGAAGCACATGATGCCGACAAGGAACATGCATATGCCGGTATTGCCGATGCTTTTGAGAAATCTGACGATGAGCAGATCTTCGGGGAGAAAGGCGGGAATGAGCAGCAGGGCAACCAGTGCGAAGAGAAAGGCGAGGACGAGTTTCTGTACGCCGGAGAGCGTGAGACTCTGATCCTTGTCGAGCTTGTCGGCATTGAGATTCGCGAGTTTGCTGACGTCCGGACGGAAGACATATTTGCCGACGAGCAGGAAGAGCAGGGAGCAGAGCGTGCATATGATCAGTGCCATGAACATGTATTTTGCATAATCGATATGGGTGCCGGACATGGTTTCATAGGTCCCCATCACGGTAAGCGCGGCCTGCTTGAAGGGAATGAGGGCCATGCCGACCTGTGCGGCATAGACGATGCCGAAGACCATCATGGTCGGGTAGCCTTCGCCTTTTTTATAGCCGCATACATCGCATACGCCGTACAGGATGCTCCAGCCTATGACGGCCGCGGGGGAGGCGCTGGTCAGACCGCCGAGAAGCATGATGGACACCAGAAACGTGTAGGTGAACAGCCAGGGTCTGCCGGCCACGGCCTTGCGGGTGATGAACCACAGAGAAATGAATTTCGACAGCCCGTAGTAGTTGATGGTGGCGCAGAACACGAAGATGAAGAACATCATGACGACGATGGGATCGCCGAAGCTTCTGCCGAGCAGGGCGACGGGCTTCATGCCGCCGACGAGCATGAGTGCCAGCAGTCCGGCGATGCTCGGCCACAGGATGTCGATGAATATCCATCCGTAGAGTACGCCGAGAAAAATGCCGATGAGATTCATGCCGAGCGGCGTAAGCGGCTGAAGAGGGGGGAGCTGGCCGATGCCGAACATGAGGGCAAGGCAGATGAGAGCATGGACGAAATACAGGATATTCGTCTTGTTGGACGTTGCCGTGGCGGAGTTGTTGTCAGCAATGAGTTTCTCCTGATGAAAAAGGAGTCGTATGGGAGTTTATTTCTGATCGATGGAAGAGCCGCAGGAATGGACAGAGCAGGGCTCCTTTTTTTATGCGCCGTCTTTCCGAAGTTCCATGCCCCGCCGTGAAAGTCATGCAATATGCGCCCTTCTCCGGCTGAGACGGATATGGACGGATCCGGCAGAACAGCGCGGTGCGGAGCGATACGGTTATGCTTCCGCTGTCAGGTGGCGGCGTCATGCCTTCGTTGCTTTGCTGTCCATGAGGGCGTTGCCTCGGGAACAGGGAAGCGTGATGGAGAAAAGGCATGAAATCGTTTTAAGCGGAGGCCTTCTTCCGGGTGTACGAGGTGCTCTGTTGTCGGAAATATGATGAAGGTCTGATCTGATCATGGATGAGAACGGTGCACAAGGTTTCTGCCGGACATGACATTCCTATGCCTGACCGGGACGGTCGGAACATGCCGGAGTTCCGGTGTGGGGCTTGTATCCGGAATCATCAGAAGGCTGCGTTTCTGATGTCGCGCATGCATGAACGGTTCGGCGGAGCCGACATACGGGCGACAGAAAATCAAGGGGTAACTTGAACAAACCAAAGCGATAATTTCTTGTTTTTGTATGATCATACCATACAGAAAAACGGGAGACGGTCGTGTCCGCATGCGGATGCGTTCAGTGTATCCATGAGGATTTACGGTGATTCTGTGACTGTCCTGCGGAATTCCGAGGCGTATTTTTTCCGTCGGAACGTGAACGTCCGACGTCTTCCGAATCGGAAAACGGGGTCAGAGCCGTGCCGTCTTCGTCAGCATCACATGAAAAAGCGCCCTGCCTGTTTTCAGGACAGGGCGCTTGAACGGCTTATCGTTTTAAGGAGGCATCAGACCTGCATGCGGAGCGGGAAGCGGAAGCCGATGGCGCCGGTGGGGCAGCTTGTACGGCAGTTGGCACAGTGCCAGCATTCGTCGCCGTGAGCCACTTCGGGACGGTCGAGTCCGTTGTCCAGATGCTTGAGTTCCAGCACATAGCCGGGACAGTCGTCCACGCAGGTGCCGCAGCCCTTGCAGTGACCGCAGTGCATGCAGCGGGCGGCTTCGATCTGAGCCTGTTCGGCAGTGTAGCCGGCATTGTTTTCCGTGAAGTCCATGTGGTTGACGCAGGCCTGCTTCTGAGGCTCGGTCTTCTCGTACTGGAGAATGCCGTAGATTTCTTCCACGGGCACCACATAGGGTTCCCTGGTTCCGGCCAGGTCGTCGCGGGCCACGATGGTGTTGTCGTCGCCGATGGCGTAGACGCGGGAGTGTTCACCGGTGAGCCAGGCGTGCACGCCGAAGGCGGCACGACGGCCGCCGCCGATGGCGGCAGCGATGGAGGCGGGACCGGAGGCCACGTCGCCGGCGGCGAAGATGCCTTCGACGGAGCTGGCCTGACTGCCGTTCACAACGATCCAGTTGCGGGGCGTGAGATCCACGCCGGCTTCGGTCATGAAGCCGAGATCCGTCTTCATGCCCACGGCGAAGATGACGGTATCGCACTCCAGCGTGTGTTCGCCGCCTTCCACGGGCACGAGGGTAAGACGGCCCTTTTCGTCGAAGCGGCATTCCTGCACTTCAAAGTAGTCCACGCCAGCGGTCTTGCCGTCCTGGGTGCGGATGGCGGACATGGTGCAGGAATTGTGGATCTGGATGCCTTCTTCGGCAGCCTGAACGAGATCTTCTTCAGGAGCGCGCATTTCACCGGCCTTTTCGAGGCAGATGACGTGCACTTCTTCCGCACCGAGACGGCGGGCCACGAAGGCAGCGTCGAAGCCGACGCCGCCGCCGCCCATGACGACCACGCGCTTGCCCACTTCGGAACGCATGCCGAGAGATGCGGCGCGCAGGAATTCAACGGCCTTGACGGCGGTTTCCGAGCCGGGAATGGGCAGGCTGTTTTCCTTGGGCGTGCCGGTGGTGACGATGACGGCATCGTGGGCTGCGCGCACGTCGGCAAAGGAAATGTCGCGGCCTACCATGGTATTGACGCGGGCACGGACGCCGACTTCGAGAATCCAGCCGATTTCGCGGTCGACGACGTCACGGGGCAGACGGAAGTCCGGCACACCGTAGCGGGTCATGCCGCCGAGTACGGGATTGGCTTCATAGACGGTGACGTCGTGGCCGAGAAGGGCCAGAAAGTAGGCGGCCGTAAGACCGGCGGGACCGCCGCCGATGATGCCGACGCTTTTGCCCGTGGCGGGCCGACGCTTGAACAGCGCCGAACCGCAGGGAGCGTAGTCGAACACGGCGCGTTCAAGAGCGCGGGTGTTCACGCAGGCGTCATAGCCTGCGCGGTTGCAGTTGGACTGGCAGAAATGAGGGCAGACGCGTCCGGTCACGCCCGGGAAGGGGTTCTTGGCGCGCAGGTAACGCAGGGCTTCTGCGAAGTCTTCCTTTTCCACAAGAGCCTGCATCTTCTGGATGGAATTGCCCGCAGGGCAGAAGTGCTCGCACGGCGAGGTGCGGAACTGCTCCTTGAGGCTGTCGCCCATGACGATGGGCAGGGTTATTTCACGACTATATCTAGGCGGCATGATAATACTCCTTGAGTGACTGGTCCGCTCCCGGAGTCCGGGAGGGCGGCAGCCGGAGTCTGACTCCGGCGCCGGGAAGCTGTCGCGGGGCACTGTCGCCCCGACGGACAGTTTCGAAAGGAAAAGGCTCTACAGAAGAGGGGCCTTGCCCCAGTGGAATTCGGTGCCGTTACTGCCCTTGATGAGAAGCAGAGGCTTCGCCATATCGGGATTGAGATCGGGATAATCGGTGATCTTGTACACGCAGCGGCCCGTTTCCTTGCGTTCCATAGTGGCCTTGATGGCCAGTTCGCACACCTTGAGCACTTCGCACGATTCGTGGCAGCGCATGAGATCCCGCAGACTGCCTGCATGGAGCTGGGGTATCTGTTCCTCAAGGAAGCTGATTTTTTCCAGCGCACGTTCCATGCCGGCCATGGAGCGACGGAAGCCCATATAGTACATCATGACGTTGCGGGCGGCTTCTTCCAGTTCCTGATAGGTCAGTTCCTGATCGTTGCCGAGAGGCGCGAAGATGCGGGACTTCATGCTGGCAGCCAGATCTTCGTCGATCTTTCCGGCCTGTTCCATGCCGGATGCCTTGAGGGCGGCCTGACGGCCGGCTTCGAAGCCGCCGCACATGGCGCCGGAGCAGTACAGGAAGAT
This sequence comes from uncultured Desulfovibrio sp., assembly GCA_900555975.1. Lineage (GTDB taxonomy): Bacteria > Desulfobacterota > Desulfovibrionia > Desulfovibrionales > Desulfovibrionaceae > Mailhella. Next base: position 6,206 of record USNI01000022.1, read on the forward strand.
GCTTCCGCAGAACAGTCCGGGAATGGTGGTCTCGAACTGGTCGTTCACTGCGATGGTACCGCCGAAGATGAGTTCGCCGATTTCCACTTCCAGCAGCTTGTGCTGGAAGTCGGTGCCGGTGCAGTCGGCCCAGTCGCCGAAGGTGGCCTTGTCGCCGGGCATGAGGATGTACTGCAGTTCGTGCACGACTTCGGGATCCACATGGCGCATATCCATGTAGAATGGCGGGCCATTGCCCTCAAGCTGTTCCTGGTAGGTGCCCTGAATCTGGTTGTTGCGCACGCCGTTTTCCCACATGGGATCGTATTTGCCCATGAAGCGTTCGCCGATGGCGCTGATTTCGTGGGCGCCGGAGCTGTTGATGCCGTTCATGCCGGGGCAGCCGTAGCCCTTGGGTTCCATGGTGGCGCGCTGATAGGTGTCGAGCTCGGTGACGGCAGCGCCGGCATCATAGCCGAGGACCACGCCCGCGCCGGTGTTGTAGGGATACATCCACACGTTGTAGGGGTTGTGCGTGGAGTTGTTGTAGCCGCGGGTGGCGGAACGGCCCTGCGCGGAAACCACGGTCTTGGCGCGGAAGATGACGTATTCGCCGGTCACCACGTTCCAGCCGAGGGCACCGCAGGCACGGCCTCCGTCGGTGAGGATCTTCATGACCATGATGCGGTCCACGACGTGTACTCCGGAATCGTGAACGATGCGGGCCATGATGCGCTTGATGGTCATGCCGTTGGCGATGTGGACCCACCAGGTGCCGGGCTGGCCGAAGCCCTGGGTACGCTTGTAGGTACCGTCGGGATTCTTGCTGAAGTCAACGCCGTACTGTTCGAGGCGCTTCAGCATATGGTACATGTGATTGTACCAGCCGTTGACGATCATGGCGGGGGTGTAGCCGGTCAGAGGCTTGGAATAGAACTTCACGAGATCGTCTGCGGTGTCGAAAGGAGCGCCTTTTTCGTTTAGAACGGCCATGTAGTGGTCGTTGCCGCCGCCGATGCAGCCGGAACTTTCCAGCTTGCCTTTGTCCAGCAGCACGACGTCCAGACCCTGCTCGCGGGCTCCGAGAGCGGCGCCGCAGCCGGACGCGCCGGAACCTATGACGAGCACGTCTGTTTCAATCAGCGTGCCAAGCGGATGAGGGGAAATCTTCATAGAAATATCCTCTATGTGTTAAGGGATAGTTCCTTGTTCGAAAAAACGGGGAGAAAATTCTGGCAAGGAAGGAACAATACTAAACGGTGACCTTCCTGCGTCCCTTCAGCTGGAAGGCGAAGAGGGCGGCGAAGACGGCGAGGCCGGTAATCAGGAAGGAGATGTGCCCGATGGCGATCCAGAGACCGCACAGGGCGACGACGACGCCGAGGCACCAGCGCTCCACCACGTTGAGCACCCTGAGGCCGTAGCCTGTGATCATCATGCAGAAGGCAACGACGGTGAACGCGCCGACGATGGTGACGATCAGCGTTTCGGCGAGGGGACCCTGGCCGAGCATGAGTGCGGGACGACCCACGACGAGGTAGGGAATGGCGAAACCAACGGCGCCTACCATGGACGCCTCCAGTGCCGTCCTCATGTATGAGGATTCCGCGATGCCGGCCGCAGGCAGAGCCGCGAGGGCGATGGGCGGGGTAAGGCAGGAGAAGCAGGCGAACACGAAGACGAACATGTGGGCAGCAAAGGGATCCACGCCCATATTCACGAGCACCGGGATGCCCACCATGGAGACGAGCAGATAAGCCGCCAGTGTGGGGACGCCCATGCCGAGGATCAGGCAGACGCACATGGTGATGAAAAGGGCCAGCGGAATGCTGCCGTGGGACCACATGACGATGAGCTGAGGAATCTTGATGCCGAGCAGAGTCTTGGTCACGGTGGTCATGATGGGGCCGAGCACGGCACAGGTGACGCCGATCTTGGCGCCGGTGACGGCACCGTCGATGAATGCGGGGAGGATCTTCGTGAGCTGGTCGTACTTCTTGGATGTGACGATGTCGATGATGTTGAGCACGAGCAGGAGCATCATGGCCCAGAAGATGGTGAACATGGGACTGTAGCCCATGACCAGCAGGGCGATGATGGCCATCAGAGGCAGAACGAAGATGGGCGCGTCGTGGATGAAGGCCCGCAGGGAGAACGCGGCGATGTCGCTCGGATCCATGCGTATGCCGAGGCGCTTGGCCTGGAACTGGGCATACAGACCTACGGACAGAAAGTAGAGCAGTGAGGGGATGAGTGCCGCGGCCATGACGGTGACGTAGGGAACTTCCGCAAGTTCTGCCATGACAAAGGCCGTGGCGCCCATGACGGGGGGCATGATCTGTCCGCCGGAGGAAGCGGCGGCTTCAATGGCGCCGGCCTGATAGGGCTTGTAGCCCACTTTCTTCATAAGAGGAATGGTGAAGGCGCCGGTGGCTGCCACATTGGCCATGACGCTGCCGGTCACGGAGCCCATGAGGGCGCTGGACACCACGGCCGTAATGGCCGGGCCGCCGTCCAGCTTGCTGCCGGTGAGCATGCCGACCTGATTGAAGAAACGGGCTGCGCCGGTCGCGCCGAGCAGACTGCCGAAGAGCACGAAGAGGAAGATATAGTTCGCGCTGATGCCGAGCACCTGGCCGTAGATGCCGCCGGACAGATCCAGACCGTAGCTGACGAGCAGCTCGTCGATGCTGATGTTGGGAGACTGCAGCGGGCCGGGAAGATAGTGTCCGAACACTGCGTAGGCTATGAAGCACATGGCGACGATGGGAAAGACCCAGCCGAAGGAGCGTCTGGAAGCTTCGATGCCCAGTCCCACAAGCAGAACGCCGACGAACATGTCCTGACCCGTGAGGTCGAGCATGGGACCGCGTTCTTCCTGCAGGCCGCTGTAGTTAATGAACATATAGGCCGTGGCATATATGGACAGACAGATCAGTACGACGACGACGGCCTTGCCGAACGTTGTCTTCTGTCTGGTGAAGGTCCACAGAAATACCAGAACGAGGGCCATCATATAGTGAAGATTCTGATGCTGAATGGGACCGATGAGCATCCACTGGGTATATACCAGGTGATACAGCGCCATGATCAGGGCTACCCCGACCATGAGAATCTGCACCACATTTTTTTTTGCCGTTTCCATGATTTCCTCTTTTGTATGGAACGAGAGGGAAGGGCGCAAGATGAGTCCCCCTGCTTCCGGAGAAGCAGGAAAAGAAGATACGCCTCAACTGAACGCCGCTGTGCGAAAGGAAAAAGCCGGAAAAAGGGGCGCGCGCCGGTCAGAGCTTCCGGCGCGCGGAAGAAGAAGGATCAGCGCAGGCCTTTTTCCTTGTAGAAGCGCAGGGCGCCGGGATGAATCATGTCGTCCGGAACGGTGGGGACAATGAGTTCGGGCCAGATGCCCTTGGCCGCGGCGGAGTAGGTAGCCATTTCCTCGCAGTTCTCATAAAGAACCTTGGCGATGGTGTAGGCGGTCTGTTCGTCCAGTTCGTCGAAGGCGTAGAGACCGAGCAGGTCACGCCAGCTGGCAATGTCCTTGGCGGGAACGTTGTCGCCGATGGAGCCCGCAGGCACGCTCTTGCATTCATAGGCGATCTTGTCGGCTTCGGACGCCTTCTTCACGGCTTCTTCGGGAATGTCGATGTAGTGAGGGTTGCCGCGGGAGGCAATGAGTTCGCCGTAGACGGAAACCGGAACCCACGGAGGCGTCTGACGGGAGCTGACGCCGAGAATCATGGCGTCGATGGAACCGTCGAGCATGGCATCACGCATGCTGCCCCAGTTCATGTACTCGAAGTCGATGGACTTGGGATCGGAGGAAGCCGCCATGATGATGGAAGCATGGTTGTGGCCGAGAACCGTGGGCTTGGGGCCGAGACCGACGCGCTTGCCCTTGAGATCCTCGATGGTCTTGATGTTGGGATCAAAGGA
>USNI01000023.1 GCA_900555975.1 uncultured Desulfovibrio sp.
TTTTTCATTATCCTGCCTTTTGCGGCATACCTTCTCCTGTCGTTTATGCAACAGGTAGTTAAAATTAAAGAACCCCTCCACCGGTTCCGCCATCGTTTCGTTGCCGGCATGTCGGGCCTGAACGCAGCTGCTCCGGTTAAAATTTCAGAAAGAGCTGAAGCTCCACGGCTCTCCCTCCGAAAACAACCCGACAAAAATCTGGTCCGCTGTCATGAAAATGCCGTGAGAGCTCCTGTTCCATGCCCTTTGCCGGTACCGTGTCCGGGAATACTTTTCGTCGTCAGACAAATGCTGCGCCCCCAGGAATATCTTCCGTTCTCCGGGATACATGCACGGAAATTCCATGCGTCGCCGCACGCCCTCAGGCTGCAGGTTTTCCATTGTTTTGGAACTCTTTGACTTTTTTATTGAACTTCATCAAACCGTCATCACGGCGTCATGCTCACGTCAACTGGGGCGCCTATGTTTTCTCCGTTCTTCAGAAGAACGGCGTGCGGATTCTGCCGGAAATTTCCGGTCCGCTCTCCGTTCCGAATACGTTTTTTCAACGTTCTATGGAGGAAACTATGATTCCCGCTTCCCGCTGGCTGAGATTCGCCGTAGCGGCCGTGCTGTGCACCTTTGCCCCTATTTCGGCGACAGCCGCCGACTCCCGCCCGGATCTCGTGGTTGCCGTGGCAGAAATTCCTGAAGGACTCGAACCTTCCAAGGAACTGTCCAACATGGGGACCCGCATCACCTACAACATCTTTGATACGCTCATCCGCCGCGACTTTCTGGCGGACGGCTCCGGTACGGCAGCAAAGCTGGTGCCGGGACTGGCCGAGAGCTGGAAGCGCATCGACAACAACGGCATCGAACTGCATCTTCGCAAGGGCGTGAAGTTCCACAACGGAGACGAACTCACTTCGGCCGACGTGGTCTTCACCTTCGAACGTATGCTGAAACCCGACTATCCGGCTCCGGAAGGCAAGGCCTATTTCTCCATTTTCGACCGCATCGAAGCGGTTGATCCCTACACCGTACGCATCTATACGAAGTACAATGACACACTGCTCGAGCACCGGCTGTCCTCCTGGGCCAGCTGGATCGTCAACAAGCGCGCCTATGAAGAACTGGGATTCGACGAATTCGGACGTCACCCCGTCGGTACCGGGCCCTACAAACTGAGAAGCCTGCGCTCCGGTGAAAGCATCATTCTCGACGCCAACGACGACTACTACGGCGGTAAACCGACGGCCCGCAGCGTCACCTTCCGCATGGTGCCGGAAGTGGCCGCCCGCATCAGCGGTCTGGTCAGCGGCGAATTCGACATCATCGCCAACCTTCCTCCGGATCAGCTTTCCACGCTGGAATCCTACCCGGATATCGACGTGCGCAGCGTCGTGCTTTCCAACACGCACATGCTTGTGTTCAACGTCAACGCCGGCCCCCTCAAGGACAAGAGAATCCGTCAGGCCCTGTCCCTTGCCGTAGACCGCAAGGCTCTGAACGACGCGCTCTGGGGCGGCAAGGCAGTAGTGCCCAACGGTCATCAGTTCCCCGAATTCGGCGACATGTACGATCCTTCCCGTCCCGGCCAGGTCTTTGATCCTGAAAAGGCTAAAGAGCTCGTAAAGGAAGCCGGTTACAAAGGCGAACCCATCACACTGCACACCCAGGCCAACTACTATGTGAATGCGCTCGCCGCCGCCCAGATCATGCAGGAAATGTGGAAGGCCGTAGGCCTGAACGTTCAGCTGCAGGTCATTGAAAACTGGAAGGCCGTCAAGAACGAAGACCTCATGATCCGCAACTGGTCGAACTCCAACCGCTACCCTGATCCGCTCGGCTCTCTGGCCGTGCTCTGGGGCGAAAACGGTGCGGCTCAGGCCTCGTGGAAGACCTGGACCGGCCCTGCCGCCGAAAAGTTCAACGCGCTCATCGCAAGCCTTGAGCAGACCTCCGATCCTTCCACCCGCAAGAAAATCTTCGGCCAGATGCTCGACCTGTGGGAAGATGAAACCCCCGGCATGACCCTGTACCAGCCTCTTGAAAGCTACGGCGTGAAGAAGTCCGTGCACTGGCAGCCCTACAGCTTCTACTACATGGATCTGCGCCCCTACAACCTCACCTTCGACAAGTAAGTTCTTCCCTCGGCGCGCTCCGAAAGGGGCGCGCCGTTTCGAGTACATTCCATGCTGCTTTCCATACGAAATCTCGGAGTCCGCTTCTGGAGTCCCCGCGGTATCGTCCGTGCGGTAAGCGACGTCAATCTCGACGTGCAGCCGGGCGAAATCGTCGGCATCGCCGGAGAAAGCGGATCCGGAAAAAGCGTCACCTGCATGGCCGTCATGGGGCTTCTGCCGACACGCTTCACCCACGTCACCGGCTCCGTCACTCTTGAAGGTCGCCCGCTTCTCGATCTTCCCGAACAGGAACGACGTCGTCTGCGGGGAAGAACCCTCGCCATGATCTTTCAGGATCCTTCAAGCTGTCTGGATCCCATACGCCGCATCGGCAGTCAGATCATGGAGGCTCTGAAGCTGGCCGAACCCGACCTGCCCCGCGCCGAACTCCGGGACAGGGCCAGAGATCTGCTGCGCCGCGTGGGCATTGCGGACTCCGCCAGACGAATGGATGAATACCCGCATCAACTTTCCGGCGGCATGAACCAGCGCGTCATGATCGCCATGACGCTGGCCTGCAGTCCCCGCCTTCTCTTTGCCGACGAGCCGACCACCGCTCTCGACGTGACCACGCAGGCCCAGATACTCGACCTGATCAGAAGCGTCGCCGCGGAGCACAACATGGCCGTGGTGCTCGTTACTCACGATCTCGGCGTGATGGCCCAGACCGCCGACAGGGTGGCCGTGATGTACGCCGGTCGCGTAGTGGAAAACGCCCCCGTCGGAGAACTTTTCAATCATCCCTCGCATCCGTACACCAGAGCACTGCTCAAGGCCTGCCCCCGTACCGACATCACCGTGCGCAGACTGACCTCCATTCCCGGCACGGTGCCGCCCCTCACCGAAAAAATCACGGGATGCGCCTTTGCCCCGCGCTGTGCGGAAGCCATGCCCGTATGCCCGCAGATCCGTCCCCGGATGCTGAACCTGAGCCGGGACGACGCGTCTTTTGCCGCCGCCCCCGGTACGGAACACTTCTGCGCCTGCCACAGAAACGAGATCGGGAGTAGGATGCCGTCATGATCACCGAACAGGAACATACCAATGCGCTGCTGCGCGCCGACAACCTTGTCCGCACCTTTCAGGCGGGCCGCGAAGGACTGTTCGGACTGTTCGGCCCGCGTCGTGAAGTCAGGGCCGTGGACGGCGTATCTTTTTCCATCATGCCCGGCGAAGCGCTGGGCCTCGTGGGCGAAAGCGGGTCCGGCAAGTCCACCGTGGGCAACATGATCAGCGCCCAGATTCTTCCCACGGAAGGGGAAGTGTATTTTGAAGGACGACGCCTGCATGACGAAGCCCTTCCCCGTGTCCGCAGACGGGAAGAAATGCGCCACCTCAGACGCAATCTTCAGGTCATCTTTCAGGATCCCGCAGGCACACTCAATCCTCGTCTTGCCATCGGAGAACAGATAGCCGAGCCTCTGCGCATTCACGGAGAAAAGGATGCCCGCCTGCTGAAGCAGCGCGTGGCGGAAGCTCTCCTGCAGGTCGGTTTGAACGAAGACATGGCCTCCCGCTATCCGCACGAACTTTCCGGCGGACAGCGGCAGCGCGTCGTGGTGGCGCGGGCGCTCATCACCCGTCCGAAGCTCATCGTCTGCGATGAGCCCACCTCGGCGCTCGACGTGTCCATTCAGGCTCAGGTCGTCAATCTGCTCGGCGACCTGAAGGCGAAAACCGGCATCTCCTATCTTTTCATTTCTCACAACCTCGGCGTCGTAAGAACGGTATGCGACAGAGTGGCCGTCATGTATCTCGGCAGAATCGTGGAAGAAGCCCCCGTGGATGAACTCTTCTCCCATCCCGAGCATCCGTATACGCGGGCGCTTCTGGAAGCCAATCCCATTCCGGTTCCCGGACTCAGAAGTCAGACGCCTCCTCTGCGCGGAGAGCCGCCGAGTCCTCTTGACGTCCAGCCCGGCTGCCGTTTTCTGGAACGCTGCCCCCGTGCTCATGAACGCTGCCGTCGCCTCGCGCCGGAGTTGAAGCGGATACGCCGCTCCCGTACCTTTTCGGAACCCGTCCATCTCGTCGCCTGCCATTATCCGGAAACGGACCGCTCCGTCTTCCAGGAGTCTCTGTCATGAATCGTTCCCTTCTTGCCATAGCCCACAGAGGCTACTCCTCCCGTTTTCCCGAAAACACTCCCGCCGCCTTTGCCGCGGCATGCGATCTCGGCGTGTTCGCCGTGGAAACCGACGTCAGGCTCACGACCGACAACGTCCCCGTCTGCATGCACGATCCCGACCTTCTTCGTCTGGTCCGCAGACCGGAACGCATCGCGGAAACGACGTTCGAAGAAGCCAGAAGGCTTCTGCATGAGGCAGGCCGCGAACTCTGCCTCCTGGAAGATGCCTTGAAGCTGATGAAAAACATCAGAGGGCGCCTTCTTCTCGACGTCAAGGTTCCATCCTCGCTCCCGCTCATCCATGAGCTGCTGGAACGCCTTGCCATGCCACTTGACGCCGTCGTGCTGGGGCTTCGCTCCATCGATCAGGTGCATGTGTGGCGCTCCATGGATACCAGGCGGCCCGTTCTCGGATTTCTCGAAGACGTGCGCGACATTCCGGCCTTTCTTACCGAAGGCGGCACCGTCATCCGCTTCTGGGAGGAAGATCTCATGCGCCAGCCGAATCTTGTGCATCTTGCCGGGGAAACGCCGTTCTGGGTCATGGCCGGAGCAAGAACATCCAGCTGCGGCGAAACGACGCCCGAACGCATCGAGGCCGTCCGCGCTCTCGGCGCAGAAGCACTGCTGCTCAACGATCCTGCGCTGCTGCTCTCCCGCACCGAATAAGGAACTATCGCATGAGCCATCACGTTCTCATTACCGTTCTGGACGCCTTCTGCAGCGACATGCTCAGCGAGAGCGACACCCCGCATCTGTGGCTTTTTTCCCGTGCATGGACGCGCGTTCCCCACGCACGCTCCGTCTTCCCCAGTGAAACGCGCGTATGCGCCTCCTCTCTGGTAAGCGGCTGCTGGCCCGAACGGCACGGGCTGACGGCAAATTATCAGTTCATGCCGGAAGGCGGCCCTCTGCTCAACAGCGGACTGCCCGAAGATCTGCGCCTGTGGAGAGAATATCTTGCCGCCGCCTCTCCCGACAGCGAGCCTGTGCCGGATTTCGGAACCACGCTGGCCCGCGCCGGAAAAACGCTGCTCAGCGTAGCGGCCGCTTCGGACGGCTGCTGTACGCTGCTCGACCGCGACGCCACACGGCACGGCCATCTCAGACTGGCCGTTCGCACGCCGGAGGCCTGCTCCTCGCCGGAGCATCACAGGAAAATGGTACGACGTTTCGGTCCCGTACCGGAAGTGAGGGCCGACGACGGAACCTATACTTCCGAGCTTCTGGACTACACCGTTACCGTGCTGCTCGGCCACATCCGTTCCGATGCGCCCGATGCCGCCCTGTGCTGGCTGCCGGAACCGGACATGGCGGGCCACCTCTTCGGAACCCGCAGCGCCCAGCACCGCAAAGCACTCTCCGACATCGACCATCAGTGCGGACGCATTCTTGAATGGTGGGAAAACGAAGGCCGCAGGCAAGGCTGGCAGATATTCTTCATGGCGGACCACGGCATGGCCGATGCTGCAGCAAGACACGACATTCCCGCCGCGCTCCGCGAAGCCGGTTTCGACGTTTCTCTTTCCCATGAAGGGCAGGCCGTCAGCGCCACCCGGAACAAGACGACCTTCCGTCTTCTGAATGCGGCAAGCGGTCACGCCCGTTTCGACGGCGCTCCGGACAATGAGGCCATCGAAGCCCTTATCGAAGCGCTGCGACCCCTCTGTGCGGAACTTTTTCTGAGCGACAAGCTTCTGGATGACTGTCCGGTGCCCGATGTCCGCCCTTTGAGCCTTATGCACTGCGCTCATCCTCTCGGGCCGCAGATACGCTTCACTCTGGCCGGAACTGCGTCCGGACCGGGCGTACCGGCAGGGACCACGAAAACCGGCTTTCACGGCGGCCTGCTCTTCCGTGAAATGCATCCCCTTCTTCTGGCGGGCGGAACAGGCATACGGCCGGCATATGAAGCGTCGTGTCGCTCCGCCCTGCCCGACATCGTGCCCACTGCGCTTGCGCTGCTCGGAGTTCCCGTGCCCGAGAGGATGCAGGGACGCGTACTGAACGAAATTCTTGCGGAGCCAAAGGAGATCTGACCATGCTGCGCTACATTCTGCGCAAGGCGCTGCGCGCCCTCATGACCATGTTTCTGGTCGTGACCTTCACCTTTCTCATTCTCCGCATTTCCGGCGATCCCACGGAAATCATGTTCCCGGATGACGTCCCTCAGGAAGTCAAGGACGCCTATCGCATCGCCTGGGGACTGGACAAGCCGCTGCATGAGCAGTTCATCAAATATCTCGTGAGCATAGGACACGGCGATCTCGGCTATTCCTTCCGAGATTCCCGCCCCGCCCTCGACGTGGTTACGGAACGCATTCCGGCCACGCTCCGGCTCGGCCTGAGTGCCTTCGCCCTTTCCGTGTGCATGGGCGTCCCCCTCGGACTGTGCGCCGCCTTCCGTCGCAACACGTTTCTCGACCGGCTGGCCACGTCGGTGAGCGTCATGGGCTACAGCATGCCGAACTTCTTCCTGGGCATTCTGCTGGGCATTCTCTGCGACGCCCACACGCTGCTCGATCCCGCGGTGCTCAAACTGCTCGTGCTGGGCATCCTCGCCCTGCTGATTTCGGGCATCGGCGGCATCTTGGGCGGCTATGCCGTGTATTTCTTCAAGCGGGGCAATTTCAACCCCGTCATCGGTATCGCCGCCGTCAGCTGCGTGCCCACGACGGCCAAGGTCGCCCAGAAGATCGTCTCGCACGACAATCCGTCTTCGTTCGTGCTGGCCGACGCGCTTGGAGCCAACGTCACGGGGGTCATCACCTCGGCCGTCATCGCCGCGATCTACGTGACCGTGATTCCGATGCTGTAAACGCTGCGGGCGGCTTCCGCCCCGCTTTCCCGTTCTGCGGATCCGCCCCTGCCGCACCGATTTGCGGCAGGGGCGGACCGTATTTTTTTCGGGGCGGGATTCAGTCGAGAAGGCCCGCGGCCTTGCGGTACTCCAGCCAGCGGAGGTAGGAGCCGATCCGCGCTTCGACCTGCGTGCGGCTCGCCTGCTGCCACACGGCCTGTGCCTCGAGATAGTCCGAAAGCGTCTCCAGGCCGGCCTCGTACTGGCGGCGGCTCATGCGGAGGTTCTCCTCGGCGGCCTCCATCGAGGTGTCGGCCAAGCGCCGTTCGAGCAGCGCCTCGTCGAGGTTGTTGGCCGCCTGCGTCATTTCGAGCGCCAGCAGCTCGCCGCCGCTCTCCAGCTCGGCCTGCGCCTGCTCGTATTTGGCCCGGGCCGAGCGGAACCTGTTCGAGCGGGTTCCGAAATGGAAGATCGGCACGGAAAGCCGTATGCCGGCGGAGAATCCCCAGTTGCCCAGCAGGTTCTGCCCGTTCACCTCGAGTCCGTGCAGGTAGCCGTAGTTGCCTGCCAGCCCGATCTGCGGGAGCCGTTCGCTGCGGGCCAGCCGCATCTGTTCGCGGGCCAGGTCGCTCTTCCCGGCGAGCATCCGGTATTCGGGGCGCGCCGTCATGTCGCCGGTCCCGGGTGCCGCGGCCGCCGGAGGCTCGGGCAGGTCGCCCGCCACGTCGAGAGGCGTGCCGAGCGGACAGCCGATGTAATGGCAGAGGTTCATCGTCGCCAGCCTCAGGGCGTTTTCGGCCCGGCGGAGGTCCAGTTCGCTCTCGTTGAACTTCACGCGCACCTTCAGCACGTCGTTTTGCGGCTGGATGCCGTGTCTGCGGGCACTCTCCACCGAGCGCAGCAGTTCGGCGAGCAGTCTGCGGTAGCTTTCCGCCACCCGGCGGATCTCCCGCGCGCGCACCACGCCGGCGTAGGCCCGCGACGTCTCGACGATCACTTCGGCTTCCGTCAGGCGGCGGTTTTCGGCGGCCAGCGAGCTGCCGATCCGTGCCATGCGGTAGCCCGTGCGGACCTTGCCGCCCATGTAGAGCGGCTGTTCGAGGGTGACGCCCCCGCCGTAGATCCATCCCAGGCTGTAATCGAGGCCGAGTCCCGGGAAATAGGCCGTGCTGCCCGTGGGTACGCCGTTTTTGTCCAATACGGGCAGCGAGCCGCCCGCGATGTCGAGCCGTCCGTCCGAGGTGGAGTAAAGCCCGCCGCCCGCGGCCGAGAGCGAGGGAAAGAAGTTTCCCTTCATGCTCCGCAGGTCGAACTGCGCCGCCTGCGCCTGCCGTTCGGCCGCCGCGAGAGCCTTGTTGTTCTCCTGCGCCAGACGCAGGCAGGCGTCGAGGGTGAGCGGTTCGGTCTGGGCGTATGCGCCGCCGCAGAGCAGTGCCGCGAGGATGATGGGAAGTCGTTTCATCGGTCGATCCGGATTTTGAAGAACATGGCGTAGAGCACGGGTACGAAGAAGAGCGTGGCGAAGGTCGAGAAGAGCAGTCCGCCCATGATCGTCGCGGCCATCGAGCCGAACATGGCGTCGCCCAGCAGGGGGATCATGCCCAGAATGGTCGTCAGCGAGGCCATCATTACGGGGCGCAGGCGGCTTTCGGAGCTGCTGACGAGTGCCTTCGCGGGATCGGTCCCGGCGGCGATCTGTTCGCCGATCTCGTCCATCAGCACGATGCAGTTCTTCATCATCATGCCCACGAGCCCCAATGCGCCGACGATGGCGCAGAAGGTGAAGGTCTTGCCCGTGAGGAGCATGGCCCCCACGATGCCGATGGCCAGCAGCGGAATGCCGCAGAGAATGATGAGCGGCTTGCGGTAGTCGCCGAAGAGCAGGATCAGCACCGTAATCATCAGTACGATGCCCAGCGGCACGTTCCGGAACAGGTAGCGCATCGTTTCGTCGCTGGCTCCCTTCTCGCCCTGCCACGCGAGGGCGTAACCCGTCGGCAGGGGGATGCGGTCGATCTTTTCGGCGACGGCGCGGCGTGCGGCTTCGGTCTCGGTTCCCGGGACGGGCGAGCACATCACCTTCTGGGCGCGCTGGCCGTTGTAGCGCGGCACGACGGGGTCCTCCCAGGCCACCTCCACGCCGCGGCTCACCTGCCGGAGCGGTACGGTGCCGAGTACCGATTCGACCAGTTCGCTGCGGTCGATCGTCCCCGTTTTCAGCCTGACGAGGGTCTGCTCGTCGAGCAGCCCGTCGAGCGAGGGGAGCATCGGGAAGACGGGGACGTTCTCCAGATTGTCCACCGGAGCGCCCCCGGCATCGGTGCATTTGAGGTAGATCGTATTCTTGTGCGTTCCGTCGTAGAAAGCCCCGACGGGAATGCCGCCCGCCGCCGAGAGGATCGAGGTGGCCACCTCCTGGCGGCTCAGCCCCGCGCGCCGTGCCGCCGACTGGTCGTAGTCGATTTCGAGCACGGGCAGCGCCGGTTCCCAGTCCGAGGTGACGAGGCACACTTCGGGCGAGGTCTCCATGACCCGGCGGGCGCTGTCGGCCAGCGCGTGCAGCACGGCCGGGTCGGGCCCCGTGAAGAGCGCCTCGATCGGGTATTTCTTGTACATGATGTTGTAGCGTTTGAGCTTCACGTAGGCGTCCGGATAGCGGTCCGTCAGGATGCGCTGTATCTCGTCCATGTTCTCCTCCAGCGCCTTCGGAGAGGCGAAGTCGATAATCAGCTCGCCGTACGACAGCGACGGCGTGGCGATGCTCCGCACGAGGTTGTAACGGGCCGGCGTGCCGCCGATCGAGGCGGTCACCGCGCCGATCTCGGGGCGGGTTTTTAGCCACGTCTCGATTTCGTGCAGGTCTTCGGCCACGCGGGTCGAGTTCGTTCCTTCGGGGAGTTTGTACTCCATGTAGAGCTGGTCGTAAACCATGTCGGGGAAGAAGCCCTGCCGCATGAAGCCGTAGCCCCAGGCGCTCAGGGCGACCAGCCCGAGCGCGAGCAGGATCGACGAAATGCGGTGGCG
>USNI01000024.1 GCA_900555975.1 uncultured Desulfovibrio sp.
GCGGGAGTGATGACGGTATATGTGCCCATGGCTCCGGAGAGCTTGCCCGTACGGATATCCTCGATGGCATCGGCAAAGCGTTTCTTGTCCCGCATGAATTCGGCGTAGAAGCCCGCGAACTTGAAGCCGTAGGTCACAGGCTCGCCGTGAACGCCGTGCGAGCGTCCCATGCAGATCAGTCCCTGATGCTCGCGGATGAATTTCCGCAGGGTGTCGAGGACGAGATCGAAGCCGTCCATGATGACCTTGCCGGCTTCCACCATCTGCAGAGCCATGGCGGTGTCCACGATGTCGGAGGATGTGCATCCAAGGTGAATGAAGCGGGCGGATGGGCCTATCTTCTGTTCGAGATAGGTGAGAAAGGCGATGATGTCATGACGGGTCACGGCTTCGATTTCGAGGATCTTGTCCACGTCGAAGTCCACGTCCTGCATGATGTTCTTCAGATCTTCATCGGGGATGACGCCCTGCTCGTTCCAGGCACGGCATACGGCCTGTTCCACTTTGAACCAGTAGCGGTAGCGGTTTTCCAGGGTCCAGAGAGCGGCCATTTCAGGCCGGGAGTAACGCTCGATCATGATGACCTCTATTTCGTCGTGTCAGCGGTTTTTTCCGCGCTTTTCGCGGGGGCCGTGCTTTCAGCTTTCGGGGTGGAAGAGGAGCCTTCTTCGGGCTTTGCGTCGGAAACGGAGGGAACGCCCTTGCTTTTGTCGAAAAGATTGCTGGTCCCGTGACCGTAGGAGGAGGCAAACCAGCCGCCGCCCTTGAGGATGAAGGACGTATTGGAGATCACGCGGTGGCAGATCTCACCGCAGTCGGGGCAGGGCTGTGTTTCGGCGTCGTCACCGGAACGGAGCCATTCTTCAAAGGTCTTACGGCAATGGGGACAGGCGTATTCGTAGATAGGCATGGGAAAAGACGGGTTGATAAAAAAAACAGGAACGGCGTGTCTGCGAAAGGCCGACACGCCGGAAACTGGCTCTGCAACCGGAGAGGCCGCAGGAATCCGCGAACCAGACTTACTTCTTGGCAGCGGCCTGAGCTTCGTGGATGCGTTCCTTGATGCGCTTGGCACGACGATGACGACGGCGATCAAGTTCCTTGGCGCGTTCAATCTTTTTATGGGCCATGAGATTGCTCCTTAAAAGAAAATGTATCCAGAAGATATAAACTCTCCGGAGAGCGCTGTCCAGTGAAAGAACAGCCTCGGGTACGGAGCAGCGGAGCTTTTCCTGCTTTTTTTCCGCCATGCGGCGCGGACGGGCATCTTGCCTTGCTCTGGAGCCGCGCGTATGGTGGCGCATTGCATGAGAAAATGTCTGTGAGGATGAATTATGTGTGATGTCGTGACGGAAGGGACGCTGGCCGGTCTGCTGGGAATTACGGTGGAGAGCTTTGACGAGAACGGGAAGGGAACGGTTTCCATGCCGCTGGATGAGCGTCATCACAATGTGCTCGGCAATGCCCACGGCGGGGCCATATTCACGCTGGCCGACATGGCGTTTGCCGCCGGATGCCGCGGAGCGGGAATCCTGTGCGTGAGTGCGCAGTGCTCCATTTCCTATCTTCTTCCCGGAACATGCGGACCGCTTCGTGCGGAAGCCGTGCCTGTCCGTCTCGGTCGCACGCTCGCAGTATACGACATCATGGTTTACGACGGGGACGGCCGAAACATAGCCAAGGCAGTCATGACCGGCTTCGTGCTGAGAAGGTTCGGAGCAGAACATGACTGAGACCCTTCATGGTTCCGACAGCGCCGGGGATATGGATTTTCTGGATGAGGAGATGAGCGGTCCCCTGTCCGGAGAGGGGGAAACGTGTCGGTTCACGGTGACCGGAATCGCGGGGAAGACGAGACTTGACGCCTTTCTCTGTTCGGTGACCGATTTTTCCCGCAGCCGGATCAAGAAGCTGGTGGAGCAGGGGGGATGTCTTGTGGACGGCATGCCCTGTGCGGACGCCGATTTCAGAGTGCGTTCCGGGCAGGTCGTGGATTTCCGGATGCCGGAGGCTTCGGATGCGCTAGTGCCCGAAGATGGTCCTGTGGACGTTCTCTACAGCGATGAGGACATCGCTGTGATCAACAAGCCCGCCGGACTGACCATGCATCCCTGTCCGAGCTGTCCGTCCGGCACCTTGGTTCAGCGCCTTGTGGCGCGCTTTCCCGCACTTGCACTTCAGGAAGGGCAGAGGCCGGGCATCGTACACAGGCTGGACAAGGATACCTCCGGCCTCGTGATCGTGGCGCTTTCGGAGCGGGCACGTCTCCGGCTCGTCGAGGATTTTGCCGCAAGACGCGTGCACAAGACCTATCTTGCCGTGACGCGCGGCGTTCCTCCAGCGGAAGGCGTCAGCGATCTGCCGGTGGGGCGGCATCCGACGATCAAGACGCGCATGGCCGTGGTGCCGGAAGCGAAGGGGGGGCGCAGCGCGCTTACCAGGTGGAATACGCTCTATGTCTCACCGTCGGGACGTTTTGCCCTTCTTGCCGTACGTCTGTTCACCGGGCGGACCCATCAGATACGCGTGCATCTTGCCCATGCCGGATTTCCTCTGTGGGGTGATGCCGTCTATGGTCCTGAAGACGGCTCTTCACCTGCTTCCCGTCAGCTGCTGCACGCATGGAAGCTGGAGTTCGCGCATCCGGTCAGCGGAAGGGAGATGCGTTTCGTCTGTCCTCCTCCGGAAGACTTTCCAGAAGCCATGCTGGCGCTGGAAAGAAGCACGAGCCGCGTCATTCTTACGGGCATGCCCGGATGCGGCAAATCCGCCGTGCTCGAACGGATGGAACGTGGAAGCATTCCCGTCTGGAGTGCGGACAGGGCTGTGGAGGCTCTGTATCGGCCGGGGGCGGACGGCTGGCATCTCATGCGTCAGCGCTGGGGAAATGCCTTTCTCGATGATGACGGAAGCGTGAATCGTGCGGAACTGACGAAACTTCTGGCCTCGACCCCCGGCATGCGCCGGGAGCTTGAGCGCATGATCCATCCTCTGGTCCGTGACTCCATGGAGAATTTTTTTCTGAAGGCCGGGAAGGCGGGGAAGCGTGTGGCCGTGGCCGAAGTCCCTCTCTGGTTTGAAACCGGCTGGACCTGTCCGGGAGCGCAGATCGCCGTCATTGTCTGCCCTGACGAGGTGCGGCATGATCGTCTGCGGAGAACGAGAAACTGGAGCGATGGAAAGATTGCCGCCGTGGAAAGCTGGCAGTGGACGCAGAAGGCCAAGATGGAGGCGGCGGACTTTCTGATCCGCAATGACGGAACACTGGAGGATCTGGATCGGGAGGTGGACGGATTTCTTGACGCACTCCGGGAAGAGGCCTGTCGCAGAAACGATTGTCTGCTGGAGCGCTGGCGTCGTCTGTGGTCCAGCTGAAGGAGGCTTCTTCGATTCCGATTTTGGGGAAAGCCTCAGGCCCGAGCCGTTGCGCCGGAAAGAAAAGCGGGCGGGTCCTGTCGGACACGCCCGCAGACAAGGCTCGGAAATCCTCTTTCTAGAGTTCCGGAGCGTCGAAGAGGACATCCTCTTCGGGATACTTTGCCTCGTATTCGGCCTTGAATGCTTCGTAGCGGCCTTCAAGGATGGCCTTGCGCGCGCCTTTCACCATGTTGAGGAAATAGGTGAGGTTGTGCAGGGAGTTGAGTCGGAAGGCGAGCAGTTCCTGACTCACGTACAGATGGCGCAGATAGGCCTTGCTGAAGGTGCGGCAGGTGTAGCAGCTGCATTTCGGATCGAGAGGGCTGTCGTCCTCGGCATACTGGGCGCGTTTGATGTTGATCTTGCCTTCCGAGGTGTACAGCGTGCCATTGCGGGCGTTTCTGGTGGGAAGCACGCAGTCGAACATGTCCACGCCCGCCTCGATGCCGTGCAGAATGTCCAGAGGCGTTCCCACACCCATGAGATAGCGGGGTTTGTCCTGAGGAAGGACGGGATTCAGAACACGCAGGTTTTTCATCATGAGGTTCTTGGGTTCACCCACGGCAAGACCTCCGATGGCATATCCCTCGAAGCCGATGTTCATGAGCTGTCTTGCCGAGGCCTCACGCAGTTCGGGATAGGTGCAGCCCTGCACGATGCCGAACAGCAGATTGCCGGCGCTGCCGGCCGGATAGGCCTCGCGGCAGCGCTGCGCCCATTCGGTGGTGCGTTTCACGGCCTTTTCGGCTTCTTCATGCGTGGCGCCGTAGCCGAGGCAGACATCCAGCGGCATCATGATGTCGGAGTTCAGGTTCCGCTGAATGGAAATGACCTTTTCCGGCGTGAACAGATGCTTTGAGCCGTCGATGTGGGAGCGGAATTCCACGCCGTCCTTCATCATTTTGTTCAGCTTGCTCAGACTGAAGGCCTGAAAGCCGCCGCTGTCCGTGAGAATGGGTCTGTTCCAGCGGATGAACTCATGCAGTCCGCCGCGTCTGGCCACAAGCTCGTCACCGGGGCGCAGGTAGAGGTGATAGGTGTTGCCCAGAATGATCTGGGCACCTGTGGCCTCCAGATCGTCCGGAGCGAGGGCCTTGACGCTGCCCACAGTACCCACGGGCATGAAGATGGGGGTTTCAATGACGCCGTGCGCGGTATGGAGCAGGCCGGCGCGGGCGTTGCCGTCCCTGCCCAGAAGTTCGAAGGTGCCGGGGGCTTTGTCCATGAATGCCTCGATATGAAAAGTTATAATGCAAGATGCCAGCACAGAAGCAGAAACAGCGGAGCGGCACAGCCGAGCGCACATTCCAGCGTGCGGGGAAGGCCGTCATGATGCCGCAAGGCGAGGCTGACGGCAAGTCCGACGATGAAGCCGGAAAGAAGTCCGAAGACATGGGCCGCATAGTCCACATTCTTTCCTTCCGTGCCGAGCATGGCCAGAAATGCCATGCCCGCCGAGACGGGAAGGATCAGACGCCGGAATCCGCGCATGGGAGAGCGGACGACGACATCGGCACAGAGCAGGCCCACGATGCCGAACATGGCGGTGGAGAATCCGAGACTGGAGTATCCGGGATCACGGTAGAATACGTTCATGGCATTGCCGAGCATCCCGGCGACAAGCGTTGCCGAGAGCGTAAGTCCGAGTCCGATGCGCTGGGCAAGCAGAATGAGAAAGGGCGTGCCGAAAAGGACGTTGCTGAAGAGGTGGAGCGTGTCGGCGTGCAGCGTGAGGGCCGTGGCCGTACGCCACCATTCTCCGGCGCGGACTTCGGTCACGTTGAGCTTGCCGCAGCGTACCCAGTATTCGGGGTCGGGCAGATGCTCGAAGGGCAGAGGCCACCAGCCCTGGTACAAGCCGTACCAGAACACAAGAAAAAGCATGACAAGCATGGCCCAGTGGGCATTGTGCCGCAGCGGCACGGGACGCGGGGCCGGTTTTTTTTCCGACGCCACGGCGGCAAGCTCCGAGCGGGCGACATCCTCGAACATGGCGGGCACGAAAGCCCGGGTCTGCGAGCCATGTCCCGTGATCATGTAGGGAATGTTCCCGGAGTCGAGCACGAGCCGGAGCAGTTCCATCTGTCGGGTTCCTGGAGCGGGCAGCTCCCGGCCCATATGTCCCGGGCCGCGGAAGTCCACGACGCGCCATCCTGCCGGCACTTGTGCAGGACGACGCCACATGGCAATGCGGCTTTGAGGGCGATGACGGAAGGCGGCGCGGATGTCGTTCATGGGACGGATGGCCGGAAGAAGGGAGACCGGTTGTCTGCGGAACAAAAGTCTGCAGGAAAATTATTAATCAAAAAAGGCGGAGATGCTATCCCCGCCTTCTGGAAAGATCGGCAAATCTGCTTATTCGGCGTCATTCTTGACGACGGGCTTCACCACGGCGCCGGAACGGAGGCAGCGGGTGCACACATTGATGGTGCGCACGGTGCCGTCGGCGTCCTGATGACGGACAGACTGCAGGTTGGGATTGAAGCGACGCTTGGTCTTGATATTGGAATGGCTCACAAGGTTGCCCACCTGAGCTTTCTTGCCGCAGATCTCACACTGTTTACCCATGGTATATCCTCCATAAAAAGCCCGAGTGGGGCGGAATGCTGCTGAAAATCGATACCTTTTGTATCGTAAGGACTGCTAGCAATAGCCTGTATTTGAAAAAAAGGCAAGTGAAAAAGGGGGAAGAGTTCAGCCCGGGACCGGAACGCCGGGAGAAGACGCATGGCGTCGAAAGGCATTAAAGATGAATTATGGCGAAGGGTTGAATGACAAATTCAACGAGGCGGAAAAAGCCTGTTTCCGGAGAGCGGATGTCATCTCTTCAGCGTTTTCTGCCGTTAAATGTTTCGGAAGAAGGATGGGCGGGGGAAGGAGGAATCCCTTTTGAGAAGGGCCATTCTTCTTCCCCCGCACCTCTTAGTCTTCAAAAAAGATGGGCGGAATGTCCGCAAGTGTGGCGACCATGACGGCCTTGATGGTATGCTTGCGGTTTTCGGCCTCGTCGAACACGATGGAATTCGGAGATTCGAACACGTCTTCCGTCACTTCCAGGGCTTCAAGCCCGAACTTCCGATAGATGGATTCTCCTACGGCCGTTTCCCGGTTGTGGAAGGCAGGCAGGCAGTGCATGAACTTGCAGTCGGGATTGCCGGTCAGCTCCATGACGCGCGTGTTCACCTGATAGGGCAGCAGCAGTTCGATGCGTTCCTTCCATACTTCGTCGGGCTCTCCCATGGACACCCACACGTCGGTGTACACGAAGTCGCAGCCCTTCACGCCTTCGGCCACATCGTCGGTACGAACGATGTCGGCGCCCGATTTCTCGGCCTCGGCAAGGCACATCTGATAGATTTCATCGCTGGTCTGAAGGGCTGCGGGAGCGACGGAACGGAACTTCATGCCCATTTTGGCCGCGCCCATCATGAGAGAGTTGCCCATGTTGTAGCGGGCATCGCCGAGATAGGCGAAGGTGATTTCATGAAGAGGCTTGTCGCAGTGCTCGGTCATGGTGAGAAAATCGGCCAGGATCTGCGTGGGATGGGCTTCATTGGTAAGTCCGTTCCATACGGGCACGGAGGAGTATTCCGCCAGCTTCTCCACGATGTCCTGGCCGTATCCGCGATACTCGATGCCGTCGTACATGCGGGAGAGCACCCGGGCGGTATCGGCCATGGACTCCTTCTTGCCGATCTGAGAGCCGTCGCTCAGATAGGTGCAGTGGGCGCCCTGATCGTACAGGGAGGTTTCAAAGGCGCAGCGGGTGCGGGTGGAGGTCTTTTCGAAGACGAGCGCCACATTCTTGCCCTTGAGGAACTGCGGTTCCTTGCCGTCCCTGCGAAGCTTCTTGAGTCGGGCGGCAAGGCGGATCAGATAGGTCAGTTCTTCCCGGCTGAAATCTGCGATTTTCAGAAAGTCACGATTCTTGAGGTTGCTCATGGCATGCTCCTGTAGATACGGCATCAGAAGTGCAGCATCATGCCGACTTCGTCGCATTTATAAAATTTCGGGCACTTGCTGCATTCAGCCCAGACCACGGGGGAGAGCGTCTCACGATCAACGGCGGAAAATCCCAGAGAGGAGAAGAATCCCGGAGCCAGCGTGAAGGTGAACACGTGCGCGGCGCCCAGAGAGCGTGCATCCTGGATGAGATCCTGTACAAGACGCCGTCCGATGCCTCTGCGCTGGAGCTGAGGGTGCACGGCTACGGAACGCACTTCGGCAAGATCTTCCCACAGAACGTGCAGACCTCCGCAGGCAAGGACGATTTCCCTTCCGTCCATCTCGGCGGTGATGACCCGGTAATCCTGAATGTTCTGATACAGATACAGCGGCCCTCGGGCCAGCATGATGCGTGCGGATGCAAACTCGTTGATGAGGCTGGACATGCCGTCCACGTCCTGAATTCTGGCCTTGCGGCTGACGGGAGCCTCACCAAGGGAAAGCCCGCTGATGTCGGGCAGGGTGGAGTGATCGCCGGAAAGCGCCGCCTGTGGAGCGGAAGCGAAAGGATGCATGAAAATCCCCCTCTGTAAATAAGGATGAGTCAGGCAGAATACTCCCGTTTGCCGGCACTTGGCAAGGGTTTGCCCGGGGGGCATCCCGCTTTTCAAGCTTCTGAAGGAAAAATGATTTGCGGATGGGGATAAATTTTGATATTCTGAACTTTGCTCTTGTGATTTTTTAAACACAATGGCAGAATCCTCTGGCTTCGGACGGAAAGGCTGATCCGTCCGTACCGTGAGGCGTCATGTCTGAGACTTCAACCGAACGTCCCGGCCGACCCGGGCAAAGGAAAGGAATCATGAAAAAGGTAAGAGTTGCTATCAACGGCTTCGGCCGTATCGGTCGTCAGGTTTTCCGCGCCATGTACGGCAAGTATGCCGACAGCGCTGAAATCGTTGCCATCAATGACCTGATGGACGCCAATACCAATTTCCATCTGCTTCAGCACGACAGCTCCTACGGCCCCGCCTCCTTCACCTGCGAAGTCTCCCCTGAAAAGACTTCCGTGGGCGGCGTCGACTGCACCATGGTCAAGGTCGGCGACTGGAATGTGGCCTGCCTTGCCGAACGCGATCCCAACAACCTTCCCTGGAAGGATCTTGATGTGGACGTGGTCGTGGAATCCACCGGCATCTTCCGCAGCGCTCCTCAGGCCGGCGTGCATCTGGAACGCGGTGCCAAGAAGGTCATCATTTCCGCTCCCGCCAAGCAGCCCGATCTTACCGTGGTCATGGGCGTGAACCAGGATATGTATGATCCCGCCAAGCATCACATTCTGTCCAATGCCTCCTGCACCACCAACTGCCTTGCCCCCGTGGCCAAGGTCATGCATCAGGAATTCGGCCTCAAGCTCGGCAGCATGGTCACCGTGCATTCCTACACCAACGACCAGCGCATTCTCGACCTGCCCCACAAGGATCTGCGTCGCGCCCGCGCTGCGGCTCTGAACATCATTCCCACCAGCACCGGCGCGGCCAAGGCCGTTGCCGAAGTCATTCCCGCCCTCAAGGGCCGCTTCTCCGGCTACGCCCTGCGCGTGCCCACTCCTACCGTGTCCATCGTGGACTTCACCGCCATTCTTGAAAAGTCCACCGATGCCGAGACCCTGGTGAATGCCTTCCGTGCCGCTTCCGAAACCTACCTGAAGGGCATCCTCGGCGTGAACGATCTGCCTCTGGTCTCCATGGACTTCAAGGGCGACTCCCGTTCCTCCATCGTGGAATCCGAATACTGCACCGTGCAGGACGGCAACCTCGCCAAGGTGGTGAGCTGGTACGACAACGAGTGGGCGTATTCCGTCCGCGTGACCGACCTCATTCACTACATGCAGTCCAAGGGACTCTGATTCCGCTTCCGCTCCGGCGGAAGAACGGAGCCTCCTTGTGAGGTGCAACCGGCAAACAGACAGGTCGCCGCTCCGAAAAAAGGGGCGGCGGCTTTTTTTCGGCCCTTGCTTAGAAGAGCCTCCGGGGGCATACTGCCGCCATGAAGTTTTTTCCCAGTCAGTTTTCTCTGTTGAGTCAGGGGAAGGGCGCGCGCCGGAATTTCGGTTACTTCGTCCGCGTCATCCTCATTCTTGCCGTGTGCGTGGCCGTGTTCAGTCTTCTGTTCCACTACATCATGGAGTATGAAGGTCGTGAATATTCTTGGATAACCGGTCTGTACTGGACGCTGACCGTCATGTCCACGCTGGGCTTCGGCGACATTACCTTCAATTCCGATCTGGGAAGAGCTTTTTCCATCGTGGTGCTTCTGACCGGCATCGTCGGACTGCTCATCGTGCTGCCTTCCTCGTTCATCCAGTTCGTCTATACGCCGTGGCTGGAAGCGCAGAAGAAAAAAGAGGTGCAGCACAGTCTGCCCTCTTCGGCCCGCAATCACATCATCATCGTGGGTGTGAGTCCCGTGGCAAGAAACCTTGCTCAGGTGCTTGCCCGCTACGGATTCCACAGCGTGCTGCTCTGCGCCAATACCCAGCAGGCTCTGGATCTCATGGACATGGGGCTTTATGCCGTCGTTGGCGATTATGACGACGTGGCCGTCTATCGCGGACTTCATGCCCAGAACGCCCGTCTGGTGGTGGCTCTGGACACCGACGTCCGCAATATCAACGTGGCGTTCACGCTGCGGGAGCTGGACAGGAAGGTGCCCATGGTGTCCCGCGCCGAGAAGGACGAATCCATCGAC
>USNI01000025.1 GCA_900555975.1 uncultured Desulfovibrio sp.
CACCCATGAGCACATCGATCACTCGCTCGGCATCATCTGGCTGGTGCGCATGGTCTCTTCGCTCTTTCTGCAGGAAAAGCGCAACGACATTCTGCGCATACACTGTCATACGCGCCTGTCGGAAAAACTTCGGTCCATCTGCCAGTTCACGCTGAGCGAAAAGCAGTTTGCTCCGGTAGGAACCAGCATCCGCTTCGTTCCCGTCAAAGACGGAGAGCAGCGTTCCATTGCCGGACACACCGTCACATTCTTCAATACGCATTCCCGCAAGACCGAACAGTACGGCTTTCATATGGAAAGTCAGAACGGTCAGCGCATCGTATGCACCGGCGACGAACCGTGTCAGCCTGTCTGCGGCCATTATCTGGAAAGCGCCGACTGGCTTTTTCATGAAGCCTTCTGTACGGACGCCGATACGGATGTCTTCCGACCGCATCTCATAGGACATGGAACCGTCAAGGAAGCCGCCCTGCTGGCCAGAAAACATCATGTGCGCAATATTGTTCTCTGGCATACCGAGGATCGCACGCCCTCTCCCCTGCGCAGGGAACGCTACGGAGAAGAGGCCCGCAGCGTCTTTCGCGGCGGGGTCCACATCCCAGATGATCTCGACATCATCGACCTGCACGAAACTCCCCGGTAGCCGTTGCTCAAAGACATGAACGGCCGGGATACGCCTTTCCATCCTCCGACAGAAGAGGCGTATCCCGGCCGGACAGACATGCTCCCGCATTTTTTGCCGCATCTGCGTGTCAGGCGGAACGCAGGAGTTCTCCCGCCGTTTTCCGGCAGGCAAACCATGCCGGCAGAAAAGCCGCCACACATCCGCATCCTGCCGCCGACAGGGCCATCAGACATTCCCCGGATGAAAGGGAAACCGTAAGTGCCACTCCCGTCTCAGCCTGAATCCACATGCTTGCGGCAGAAGCCATCATGCTGCCGAGTCCGAGTCCGAGAGCGCATCCCGCAAACATGATGCCGGAAACCATGAGCCATACGCTGACGGCAAGAAAGCCGTGAGACGCTCCGAGAGCACGAAGCAGCGCCATGGCCTTCACGCGCATGGCCACGGCAAAGAATCCCGATACCAGAGCCGCGGCAAGCGCCGCCGCCTGCGCACCAGAGGCCAGCAGAAGCATGACGTCATGCATCTGCTCCAGCGTACCGAAAAGTCTTGTGAGCACTTCTCCGGAAAATACCGCCTGCGTATCGTCATCATTCAACGATGTTCGCAGACGATATGCATCGGCAACGGTCACGGGCTTCACCACGACGACGGAGCAGCGCCCGGTTCCGGCTCCGGCCTCATGCATGTTCCAGAGCGCTTCGATGGGAACCACCACGGCTCTGTCCCAGGGAGTTCCCGTCGCCGGCATACGGCCTACCACACGAAACGCATGCGCATGGGCATGAACGTCTTTCCCGTCCTCGTCCAGCGCAGCTTCCGCCACACTTCCATGGGATGGCGTGATGCTGTCCCCGATGTTCAAAGGAACGCCTGCCCCTATCACCGCCTCATCCGTATTGAGAAACATCCGTCCTGATGCCAGGGGACGTTTGCCATCCAGTGTGACGAGTTCCGAAGATGTGCCTGCGATCGGATACTCGCGCCAGCGATCTCCGAAAGCCAGCGGGGCAGCCCAGCGGATGCCGCCATGGGCCTTCACATTCTCCAGTGTTCCGGCAGGAAGCAGCTCCAGAGGTTCCGGACGCAGGTACACTGCCCCGAGAACCAGATCAACGGCACTGCCCCTGGCTCCGACAAGAAGATCAAAAGCGTCGGCGGACTGCGCCATGCCGGCGCGTATGGCCCGCTCCATCATGGAAACCGCCGGACTGAGACTTCCGGCAAAGGCCAGTACCAGAGCAAGCGCCAGCGCGCCGCCCCAGGAACGGCGGAATTCACCGCGCAGAAAAAGAAAAGGATTCATAAAAAACCTTTACGAAAGAGATGTCTTCAGAGTTCTGAGCCGATGATGACGCCAGCGCCGAAAGGTGCATGCACGCTGCAACCTGTTTCATCCGGAGAAAACGCCCTTCCGGACACATGTCAGAGGCGCCTCGCAGCTTCCGTTCCCTGACCCATGTGCCTGAAGGTCCAGCTTGCGCAAGAGAAACAACACGTCGCCCGGCAATGCCATGTTTCGTCACACGCCATGCTCTTCCGCTATTTCGGCTTGAGATCCTCATCCAGGCCGGAAAGCAGCCTCCCGCGTTCCAGACGAAAACGTCTGTCCATTCTCCCGTGCAGCACCTGTTCATGCGTCACGACCAGAAGCGTACAGCCTTCCGATCGCGCGAGATCCACAAGCTCATCGGTGACAAGCTGTGCATTGCTGCGGTCGAGACTGGCCGTCGGCTCGTCGGCAAGCAGCACTGAGGGACGGAACAGCACGGCTCTGGCCATGGCCACGCGCTGCTGCTCGCCGCGGGAGAAGACCCCCGTGGGGACGTCTGTCCGGCGTATGCCGAGTCTCCGAAGCAGGTCCCGTGCCCGGATCTGCAGCTCCGCCGGGATGGAAAAATGGCGGAACGTCGCCGGAAGAAGCACGTTTTCCAGAGCTGAAAGATGGGGAAAAAGTTGAAAATCCTGAAAAATCATGCCGACATGACTGCCTCTCCAGGCATCTCTCCGCCCTTCCGGCATGGTTATGAGATCGTCCTTGCCCCAGCGAAGTTCACAGCCCTGGCAGACATCGGGAAGTACCAGCCCGCAGAGCAGATTGAGCAAAGAGGTCTTGCCGGATCCGGAGTCTCCGTAAATACCTGCCAGGGTACCTCCGGGAAGAAAAAGTTCAGGGATGTCGAGTACACGACGCGTACTCTCTCCATCCTGAACGCTGTAGCGGACATTCCGCAGATGAAGATCGTTTTCCATGGGTTCTCACAGCTTGTGGAAGGTGGCATTGCGCAGGCGGAGCTGACTCACAAAACCGGTATGCTCATCCGTCCACGACCCGATTTCCAGATCGCCCTCCACCTCAATGACGGCGTTGTTCTGCACGAAACGCTGCTTTTCTGAAAGATAGACGACCATAATGTTGTCCGGCCAGTCGGAATCAGACTGACAGAACGGACAAAGGGCCACGGGTTCACGGGTCAGGACGAAGAAATCCGCATCGGCCTTCAGCGGTGGAGCCATAAAGCCGCGGATGACGACATGCCGTCCTTCAAAGGACAGCACCTTATCGGAAAAGCGCAGTCCCAGGGCGCCTCCGCCGCTGTACAGTTCATCAAAGCTCAGACGGTTTTCCGAAGCCGCCCATGCTCCCTGCACACCAAGCAGAAGACAAAGCAGCGCAGTCAGCCAGATTTTCATATCGATTTCCGTTGCAGACAGTGTTCAAAGAATGATGCAGATCCGGTGCGGGCGGATGCTCCTCCTGACGATGCGGATCTGCCGGAGGCTTCACAAAAGGCGCCCCGACCATTCGGAGCGCCCTGCCGTCATGGAAAAGAAGTCAGATGCCTTCCTTTCCCCATCCGTCATTACTTGCCGAGGGCAAGAGCCTCAGCCATGATGCGGAAGATTTCCGTGCTGTTCATGAAGCCGTGAATCTGGTCGGCGTTCGGTCCTCTTGCTCCCACCACCAGGTCGTCGATGGCATGCACGCCCGTGGATTCCGTACGGGGAAGGTTGCCGGGCACGAACTGAGCGCCGGGAACATCCTTGTAGGCGGCGTTGGCAATGTAATGGCCGTTCTCATCCTTCACTGCGGGAACAAAGGGGCCGTCGAGCTTGGGACGATAGGTCTCGTAGTGGTCGGGATAGTTGCCGATGAAGGCCGCCAGACGCTTCGACACATTCACGCTGTCGGGATAGCCGTCGCCGTCGGCATCCTTGTAGTTGGGGTAACCTGCGGCTGCATAGATGCCCACCTTGTCACGCATCAGCTCGCCGGGCAGATTGTCATCCACGGTACCTATGATGCTGAGAGCGTGAGTATGGTCGCCGGTGACGATGAGCAACGTGTCGGGATTGGCATCGCAGAAAGCCTGCGCCTGCGCCACGACCTTATCAAACATGATGGTATCGTAGATGGCCCGCTCCCAGTCCAGAGGATGCGTGTACTTGTCCACGAGACCGGCTTCCAGCATGAGGAAGAAACCGTTGGGATTCTTGGAAAGTACCTTGAGCGCGGCGCTCATGGAGTCCGTGAGATCGGGCTGATCCGGGAACTTGGACACCGTGCCCTTCTTCAGCTGCTTGCGGTCGAGCGCACCGTCGAGGTTACCGGTATGGAACAGGCCGAGCAGACGATCGGGAGTGTTCTTCATCACCTCCGTCAGCTCGGTACGCGTGGTGGCAAGGGTGTAGCCGGCCTTGCGGAAGTCCTCTACGTAGTCCTTCTCGTCCTTACGCTTGGAGCCTGGAACCGTGCGGGGCAGAAAATACGCGGAACCGCCGCCTATGAGCACTTCAGGACGGATATCGGCGAACATGCCCACGATGGCTGCCTTCTCCGAACGCAGACGCGTATGCGATACCACTGCGGCGGGGGTGGCGTCTTCGATTTCCGCGTCGGACACGATGCCGATGGACTTGTTCGTCTTGCGGCGCAAAAGTTCAGCAATGGTTTCCTGGCGGGGATCGTCAAAGGGATCCTTGGTGCGGTCGGCGTACACTCCGATGGCGTTCACGCTGGATTTGTGGCCGGTCATGTAGGCGGAAGCAGTGTTCGCAGAGTCGGCGGCAATGGAATCCACGCTGCAGGTCCCGAGCATACCGGTATAGGGGAGCGTGTCCATCGAAAGATAGCCGTTGTACATGCCGTTGGTCACACCCTTGGAAAGAAGACGGGCGCCGGTACGATGCCCCATGCTCAGACCGTCGGCAATAAGCAGGATGACGTTCTTGGCGCTGGCCTCGGACGGAGTGCCGTATACATCCCAGTTCGCAGACGACTCTTCCTTGCCGTCCTTTACCGTAACGGCATATTTTCCTGGTTTAAGAGAAACATTGCGCAAAATGACGGCCGAACCTTTGCCTTCCTCATTTTTGATGAATTCAGGACTCGCCCCGAATACGTCGGCAACGCTTTTTCCGTTGATCCGCACGTCAATGTCAGTCTGACTGAGTTCCCGATCGAACTCCACCTTGAAGTCAAACTTCGAAGTAGCAAGAAACCGTGCGGTATCTACGGGATAAATGGCCGGTACGGCCTCGGCCGGCGCGGCCAGAAGCGCCATGCCCAAACAAAGCGGCATCATCACGGTAGCTTTCATGACATCCTCCATAATGGTTTTCAGCTGTCGCCACTATGACCGGCTCCTGTGTAGAGTCTGTGAAGACGCCATAAATTCTTTATGAAGAAAGACAACGCCGGTATGAAGCAGCCTTCTCTCGCAGGTAAAGGAAACGGGACCGCTTCCTGTGATGATGCCTGCCGGACATTCACGCCGATCGGAAAGAAAAAAACAAGTCCTCCTTTATCCCCGGTTCATGGCGACAGTCTCGCCGGTCACCCCCTCAGGACAATGTTCAGGCGACCTGCCGTGCTCCGGCAAGATACAGCTGTAAAACTTGTATCTTTATTAAAAACGACAACGGATCCGCCCATAAGATGAACGAATCCGTTTCCATTTCTTTCCTTTACGGAAGAAAAAACATGCTATTTCTTTTCGCCGGACTCAGCCCTGCCATAGCGTTCTTCATACACCTGAAGCGTCCGGGACAGCGTGGCCATAAGACGTCCTGCGCTCTGAGGCGTCATGGCCAGACGATCCTGCATGTCCACCACCAGCGTTCCGGCAAAGGCCTCATCCGCTGACGGTTCCATATGGCTTACACCACAGGTCAGTATGATTTCCCCCTCGGCAAAACGAGCCTGAAACGCATTCGCATAGGAGGTATGTACGCCGGCTGCTTCAACGCGCAGCCCTATCTTCTTATCTTCCGACATGACATTCTCCCGTCTTTCTGCCCTTCCGGACATATGTTCTCTCAAGAAACGCCCGTGCTGCAGTCTTTTCGTCCTTTCTGCGGGCGTACTACGACTCCGGCATGAAGACTATTTCTTCTTTGTATCCTTAATGGTCACGGTGGGAAGATCGGCAAACTTCACCTTGCGCTTGTTCACAGCGGAAAGAATGGTATTGGTATAGTCCGCCTTATCAAAATCACCGGTAATGACCACACTGCGCGGAATCACGAGCATGACGCCGTTCTTCTTGCGCCACTTTTCGATTTCATCCACCACCACGGCGTTCACAGCGCGCATGGCGCTCTGCCGCTCCACTTCCATCTGACGGTTCAGCACGGAAAGACCGTCGGCATATATCTTGTTGCGCTCCGATTCGGGATCTTTTTCATGAGCCTTGCGCAGATCGTCAAAGCCCTTCTGAAGCACCTTCCGCACTTCTTCCAGGTGAGCTGATGCCGCCTTTCCAGGGACAGATTCCGCCATGATTCTCTGCATGTCCACCGAAACGACCGCAGGCGCAGCCATGCAGACGGACGAGGAAAGGACATACATGACGACCGCCAGAAAAAGAAATGAAATCTTGTGCATAATTCCCCCGGAATACTCCTGTTTCCGATTTGATGCCTGTCTTGATGCCTGCATGCCGACCGGATACGTCATATCCGCATCAGATGCACATGTCTGTAAATATATACCAGCCTGTTGTCATCTGCAAGATATGCCGGGCATATGCAGATCCATATCTTGCAATCGACCGGTCTTCCACTTATATCGAAGCCGACTCTATCATGCCTTCACTCCAGCCATGAACCATGGACGGAGCCTTGCTTTTTCAGCAGGTCATCATCCTGCGCATGAAAAAATAAAGACCCCATACCTCCGATCGTCTTTCAATGCAGATCGGACACGGAACTCACGAGACACCTATGCTGAAGAAAGACGTTCTTCAGAAAAGCTCATCCTGACAGCAATGCCTGAGAGTCATGCAATCCTGCCATCGATCCCCATTCTCTGCTCATTTCACCATCGAAACAATATCACATTCTTAAAGCCAGCCAAAAACCATGAACACCATTGAACGATCCACCGCCTTAAAAACACGATGGAGCCGTTCATCAGCCGTTCCGAGTCCCTGCAGCAATGCACAAGGAGACATCTCAATACGCTCTTTGGCCTGCAAAAAGCTTACTTCTGAAAAGTTCCACTACCCCAAAAGCGCCTTCTGCAGAGAGGTGAAAGGACGATGTTCCCCCCCCCTCCTCTCCGGTACGTTTCCCGGCAACACATGTCCGAAGAAGAAACGGTTCTGACGAAGAAAAGGGATACCCCGAAAGGGTATCCCTTTTCTATTCTTTTCGTATCAGCATGGGATCACATGCGCCGCCACGGCATGCCGTTCCAAGCCATCCGCTGTCGGAACCAATCAGACGGATCCGAAGCAGACACCTTCCCATTTCCCGAAGGAAATGATCCGGCACGATACCGGTATCAGCGCCTGGCTACACGAATGCGGGCGATGGCCCGGGTAAGCGCAAGCTCGGCTCTGTGCACGTCCGTATCGGGTTTCGGTTCGGCCAGACGCTGTTCAGCGCGTGCTCTGGCCTGTTCCGCTCTGTCCACATCAATGTCGGAAGCCAGTTCTGCAGCTTCAGCCAGAATGGTCACCTTGTTGTCCGCGATCTGAGCAAAGCCGCCGGATACAAAGACCCAGTGCGTCGTGCCGCCCTGACGATAATACAGGTCGCCAATCTTCAGGGCAGAAAGCATGGCTGCATGAGAAGGCATGAGACCAAACTGGCCGTCCACGCCGCTTGCGCCCACGTATTCCACTTCTTCCTGAAGCACAACCCTGTCGGGAGTGACGATATCGAGACGAAGACCTTCCATAGCGGTCTCCTCTTATGCCTGCTGACGCTTGTTGTACTTTTCGATGGCCATGTCGATGCTGCCGACGTTGAACACATCCGTCTCGGAGAGATAGTCGTATTCACCTTCAAGCAGACCCTTGAAGCCCTTGATGGTGTCTTCCAGTTTCACGTACACGCCGGGAATGCCGGAGAACACTTCCGCCACATGGAAAGGCTGGGACAGGAAGCGCTGGATGCGGCGGGCACGGGCCACGGTCATCTTATCCTCATCGGACAGTTCGTCCATACCGAGAATGGCGATGATGTCCTGCAGATCCTTGTACTGCTGCAGGATCTGCTGCACGCCCATGGCCACGTCGTAGTGCTCCTGGCCGACGATCTCGGGATCCAGCGCGCGGGAGGTGGACTCCAGCGGATCCACGGCCGGGTAGATGCCCAGCTCGGCGATGGAACGGGATAGAACGGTCTTGGCGTCCAGGTGGGTGAACGTCGTGGCCGGGGCCGGGTCGGTCAGGTCGTCGGCGGGGACGTAGACGGCCTGGACGGAGGTAATGGCCCCGTCCTTGGTGGAGGTAATCCGCTCCTGAAGGGCGCCCACCTCGTTGGCCAGGGTGGGCTGATAGCCCACGGCGGAGGGCATCCGGCCCATCAGGGCGGAGACCTCGCTGCCCGCCTGGACATAGCGGAAGATGTTGTCGATGAAGAGCAGTACGTTCTGCTTCTCCCGGTCGCGGAAGTACTCGGCCATGGTCAGGCCCGTCAGGGCCACCCGCATGCGGGCTCCGGGCGGTTCGTTCATCTGGCCGAAGACCAGGGCCGTCTTTTCAATGACCCCCGACTCGGTCATCTCCCGCCAGAGGTCGTTGCCCTCGCGGGTGCGCTCCCCCACGCCGGTGAAGATGGAGTAGCCGCCGTGCTCGGTGGCGATGTTGTGGATCAGCTCCTGGATGAGCACCGTCTTGCCCACGCCGGCGCCGCCGAACAGGCCGATCTTTCCGCCTTTGGCGTAGGGGGCCAGCAGGTCGATGACCTTGATGCCGGTCTCGAAGATGTCCACCACGGGGCGCTGGTTTTCAAACGCGGGGGGCTGGCGGTGAATCGACCACTTCTCGCTGGTCTGCACCGGGCCCTTCCCGTCGATGGCGTCGCCCAGAACGTTGAACATGCGGCCCAGCACGCCCTCGCCCACGGGGACGGAGATGGGCGCGCCGGTGGCGGTGACGGCCATGCCGCGGCCCAGGCCCTCACTGGGGGAGAGCATGATGCAGCGCACCGTGTCGCCGCCCACATGCTGGGCCACCTCCATGACCTCCCGGCGGCCGTCCAGCTCCACCTCCAGGGCCTCCTTCAGCTCCGGCAGGGCGCCGCCGTCAAAGGCCACGTCCACCACGGGGCCCATGACCTGTACAATGGTTCCTTGCTTCTCACTCATAATGGCAAAATCCCCTTTCGGGTCTTGGTATGTTCTGTATATCCCCTCTCCGGGGGATGTTACAGGGCCGCCTGGGCCCCGCCTACAACCTCCGTGATTTCCTGGGTGATGGCCGCCTGACGGGCCCGGTTGAAGGACAGGTTCAGACGCTGGAGCATAGCCCGGGCGTTGTCGCTGGACGACTTCATGGCCGTCATGCGGGCATTCTGCTCGGAGCAATAGGACTCCACCAGTGCGCCGAACAGGTCTCCCTTTACATAGCCGGGCACCAGCCGGTCCATGACCGCCTTCACCGAGGGCACATACACCACGTCCCGGTTATAGCTGTCCCGGTTCTTCTCATATTCAGGAAACACATCGGGGTCCAGGGGCAATAGCTTGTGGGCGGTGGGCTCCATCTGGAAGGAGCTCACCATTTTGGTAAAGAGGACATACACCTCGTCCAACTGGCCGTCCAGATAGAGGTCCAGCATCAGCTCGGCCATATCCCGGGCCCGGCCCATGTTGGGGTCCTGGGCCGTGTAGAGAAACTCCACGTCGATGGGGATGCCGTGCTCCAGGAAGTAGGAGCGGCCCACCTGCCCCACCACAAAGAGGCT
>USNI01000026.1 GCA_900555975.1 uncultured Desulfovibrio sp.
GCCGAAATGGAAGGGCTTCATGTCATCCGTGATTTCGTCGGGCACGGCATCGGTGCCAGCCTGCACGAAAAACCGGAAGTGCCGAACTTCGTGCCACGCGGCGGCATGGAAAACGGTATTCCGGGCGGAGTTCCGCTGAAACCTGGAATGGTTTTGGCCATAGAGCCCATGTTGGCAATCGGCACCCATGAGGTGGAAATCATGTCCGACGGCTGGACGACAAAGATCAAGGATCGCAGTCTGTCCGCCCATTGGGAACATACTGTGGTCATTCGACCCGACGGTGCTGAGATTCTCAGCCTGTCCGAGAACTACAGACCGTGATTTTCGCGTCGTGAAACACTGTCCTTGACAGGGTGATGATAACAAGATAAGAGAGACGGTTCCAGGCGATTTTTTTTTCGCCCTAAACGTCTATCGAAAAGTAACTTAACGGAGTGAGCGATGAAAGTCAGGCCGTCCGTCAAAAAAATCTGCCCTAAGTGCAAGGTTATCCGGCGCAAGGGTGTTTTGAGAGTGATCTGCGAAAACCCCCGGCATAAACAGCGCCAGGGCTAACCTTGCAGGAGTCTTAACGTGGCCAGAATTGCAGGCATTGAACTGCCCCGTGGTAAAAGAGCGGATATCGCACTTACCTATATTTATGGCATCGGCCGGGCTACTGCCCTTGAAATCCTTGCTGCCTCCGGCGTCGATTGGAACCGCAGCATCGACGATCTCAGCGCCGATGAAGTGAACGAAGTCCGTAAGGAAATCGAAACGAACCACAAGGTGGAAGGTGACCTCCGCCGTGAAGTGGCTTCGAATATCAAGCGTCTGATGGATATCGGCTGCTACCGTGGTCTGCGGCACCGTCGTGGTCTTCCCGTTCACGGTCAGCGTACTCACACGAACGCTCGTACCCGCAAGGGTCCGCGTCGTGGCAATGTGGGTAAAAAGAAGTAGGAAGCTGTATCTGATGCAGCCAGACTTCGGCTGATCGAGACACCATAGCTCCAAGGAAGTGCAAGATGGCAAGAGCCAAACGTGCAGTCAAAAAGAAGGAAAAGAAGAACATTCCGCTGGGCATCGCCCACATCGCGGCTTCTTTCAATAATACTATCGTTACCTTCACCGATACCCGCGGCAACACCGTGAGCTGGTCTTCTGCCGGTCAGAGCGGTTTCAAGGGTTCCCGCAAGTCCACTCCTTTCGCGGCTCAGGTTGCGGCTGAAAACGCCGCCCGTCGCGCTCAGGACAATGGTATGCGTACCGTGGGTGTGTATGTGAAGGGTCCCGGCGCCGGTCGTGAATCCGCCCTGCGTGCCATCAACGCCGCCGGTTTCAAGGTCGCGTTCATCCGTGATGTGACGCCCATTCCCCACAACGGTTGCCGTCCTCCCAAGCGGCGCCGCGTCTAACGCATTGAAGGCAAGGAGAACTAGCCTTGGCAAAATATAATGACGCCAAATGCCGGCTTTGCCGTCGTGAAGGCACCAAGCTGTTTCTGAAGGGCGACCGTTGCTTCACTGACAAGTGCGCTCAGGACCGCCGCCCCTATGCTCCCGGCCAGCACGGCCGTGCCCGCAAGAAGCTCAGCGAATATGCTCTGCAGCTGCGTGAAAAGATGAAGGTGCGTCGTATTTACGGCGTTCTGGAAAAGCAGTTCCACGGTTACTTTGAAGACGCCGAAATGGCCAAGGGCGTGACGGGTTCTAATCTGCTCGTCATCCTCGAACGCCGTCTCGACAACGTCGTGTACCGCATGGGCTTCGCCAACTCCCGCAGCCAGGCCCGTCAGCTCGTCCGTCACGGCATCTTCACCCTCAACGGCCGCAAGGTGACCATTCCGTCCCTGCAGGTCCGCGTGGGCGACGAAATCGCCGTTCCGGAAAAGAACCGCAACATTCCCGTCATCGCTGCCGCTCAGGACGTCATCGCCCGCCGTGGCTGCCCTGCATGGGTGGAAGTTGACGGCGCGTCCTTCAAGGGTGTGATCAAGGCCCTTCCCCAGCGCGACGATATTCAGACTCCCATCGAAGAATCCCTTATCGTCGAACTTTACTCGAAATAAGCAGGAACTCCCATGCTCAGCAAACAAGCCAACAGGCTCATCAACGCCCGCAACTGGGCGGTGCTCGTCAAGCCCGAACAGATCGTCCGCGAGAACGACCCTGCCGATACCATGTACGGCAAGTTCGTGTGCGAACCTCTGGAACGCGGCTACGGTACCACCATCGGCAACGCGTTGCGCAGAGTGCTTTTGGCATCCCTTCAGGGCGCAGCGTTTGTGTCCGTCAAAATTGCGGGCGTACAGCATGAGTTTACCACCATCCCCGGCGTGCTTGAAGATGTGACGGACATCATCCTGAACATCAAGCAGGTTCGTCTCGCGATGGATACAGACGTTCCTCAGACGGTCACCCTCAATGTCAACAAGAAGGGTGAGGTGACCGCCGGCGATATTCAGGGCAACCAGCACGTGGCCGTGCTCAACCCTGAGCTGCATATCGCCACGCTTACGGAAGACGTGGAATTCAATCTTGAGTTCGAGGTCCGCATGGGCAAGGGCTATGTTCCTGCCGACATGCACGAAGGACTTTCCGATGAAATCGGCATCATCAAGCTTGATTCCAGCTTTTCTCCCGTGCGCAAGGTCGCCTATACCATCGAGGCTGCCCGTGTGGGCCAGATGACCAACTACGACAAGTTGATCCTCGAAGTCTGGACGGACGGTTCCGTTACCCCTGAAGACGCCATTGCCTACAGCGCAAAGATCATCAAGGATCAGATTTCCGTGTTCATCAACTTCGACGAGCATATTTCTGACGAGAGCGGTCTTGGCGCCTGCGACAACGGGGAATTCAACGAAAATCTCTTCAAGAGCATCGACGATCTTGAGCTTTCCGTGCGTGCCACCAACTGCCTGCGCAGCGCCAATATCGCGCTGGTCGGTGAACTGGTGCAGCGTTCCGAAAACGAAATGCTCAAGACCAAGAACTTCGGCAAGAAGTCCTTGGACGAAATCAAGAACGTTCTTCTCGACATGGGCCTTGATTTCGGCATGAAGGTCGACTCCTTCGATAAGAAATACCAGGAATGGAAGAGGAAGCAGCACCATGAGGCATAGCAACTCTGGTAAGAAACTGAGCAGAAATCCTTCGCATCGCAAGGCTCTGCTTCGCAATATGTCCAAGGCCCTGCTTACGCACGGCCGGATTCGCACCACCGAGGTCAAGGCCAAGGAGCTGCGCGGTGTGGTCGAATCTCTCATTACTCTGGCTCGTCGCAATGACGTGGCCGCCCGTCGTCAGGCTTACCGCGAACTGGGCAGCCATCAGCTCGTGCAGAAGCTGTTCGACGAAATCGCTCCTCGCTTTGCCGGCGTGCCCGGCGGTTTCACCCGCGTGGTGAAGCTGGCGATGCCCCGTCGCGGCGACTGCGCCCCGATGGCCATCATCGAACTGACCAAGCAGGCTGCTGAAGCTCCTGCCGAAGCTCAGGCGTAAGCTTTTTTCCCATAGCGAGTACGGGAGAACCACGGTTGTGGTTCTCCTTTTTTTTTGTACCCTGAATTCCCGGGACATGTTCTTCGATGACACAGAAAGGGAAAAGCGCGGTTCGATGCTTTATCACGCGTTCAGGATTTTTGAGTGTGACGATGTGTCCCGGGGCCGCCTGATGAAAGAAAACTGTGTGCGGCCGCTTGCACAGCGAAGAAATTACGGCTAGTTATATTCGGCAGGGAAGTGGATTTCCTGCATATTTATTCTTGAAGAACCTTCAGAATACAGTGCCTTCAACCTCGGTGGACGGTTATGAATCTGAGAAAACGAGTTTTTCTGGCTGTGGCTTCCGCTGTGCTTCTGTTTCCCTGTTCGATCTTTGCTTCTCAGGAGCAGGAGACGCCAGCCGTGCAGAACGCCGAAGTCGTGCAGCCAGCTCCGGCGACATTGAGTGATTTCAAGCCCGATGATGCCTACGTCAGAGACAGACTGCTGCTTGACAAGCTGCAGTATGATGCTTTCCGATACATGTGGGAGCATACTTTTCCCGAGTCTGGTCTGGCCTATGAGGACAGCCGGAACAAAGAAAGCGGTCAGGCAACCATAGGAGGGTCAGGTTTCGGCGTTGCGGCCATTGTCGTCGCTGCGGAAAGAGGCTGGGTAGCCAGACAGGATGCTGCAGAGCGCATTCTTAAGATAGCCACGTTTCTGCGTGACAGGACGGATCGCAGGAATCTGCACGGAGCCTTTCCTCACTGGCTTGACGGACACACGGGCAAGACGATTTCCTTCGGCGAGCAGGACAATGGGGCCGATCTTGTGGAAACGGCCTTCATGATTCAGGGACTGCTCATTGCCCGTTCCTATTTTTCGGCAGATACGCAGCTGGAGAACGAACTGCGGGCATGCATTACCGAGTTGTGGCAGGACGTGGACTGGCACTGGTTTACGCGTTCGGAAAACAACGGTCTGTTCTGGCACTGGAGTCCTACCAATGATTTTGGCATGGGCATGAAGATTTCCGGATTCAATGAAGCCATGGTAGCGTATGTTCTGGCGCTGGGTTCACCCACGCATCCCATTTCCAGGGAAGCCGCGCAGTTCTGGTACTCTACGGAGGAATACCAGCCCAAGACCGGCAACGGTTACACCATCGAAGCGGCCAATGCCTATGGCGGCTGCATGTTTCTTTCTCACTATTCCTTCATAGGGCTGGACCCTCGTCGCATGGCCGATGATCATGTGCGTCGCGGCTACATGGTGCGGAACATCACTCACACACTTATGAATCGGGCATATGCCCTGGAGTCTGCGCCTACCGAACATCAGTTCAGCGAAGGATTCTGGGGGCTGACGGCCTGTGACGTGAAGGACGGCTATCGCTATCAGTCCGCCTACAACGAAGTAGGGACTGTGGCACCTACAGCGGCGCTTTCCTCCATGCCGTATACGCCGGAGTATGCCATGCGTGTGCTCTGGAACATTTATGACAATTACAAGGACAGAATGTGGGGACCGTTCGGCCCCTATGATGCCTTCAGTCTGAAGGACGACTGGTTCGACAACAGCTATCTGGCCATAGATCAGCTGCCCATCGTATGCATGGTGGAGAATTATCGCAGCGGCCTTCTCTGGTCTTTGTTCATGAACGTTCCCGAGGTGCAGGAAGGTCTGGCCCGAATGGGCGTGCAGCCTCTGCCGGCGACCAACGGATTTCCGTATGTGGTTGTCCCGCTGAAGAAGGGCGAGTCGGGATACGAACCGGACGCTCTGGATCTGCGTCGTCACCCCGATACGGGACTTTATACGCTCCCCTACAGCTGTGAGAAGGATGGACTGGTGTTCTTTACGCTTGAGGATGCATCGGGAAAGGTGGTCAGACAATTCACCCGTGAGGGACGAAAAGGGGACAATCTGCTCGAATTTCCCCAGTTCATGCCTGTGTCTTCGGAACGGCTTCAGCTTGTCATGCACATAGGCGAGCTGAAGATCGGGATTCCTGTCCGCCTGAACTGAGAACGGATGTTGTTCTGTCTTAAAGTGAATTGAGAGACTGGAAGTTTCCGCCTCCGTGCCGTGTCTTCGGTACGGAGGCGTTTTCATGATATCTTGAAGCCGTATCGCCAGGGATGGGGCGGCAGTCGGCACGATGTTTAAACAAGAAAAAAGGCTTGCGATGACTCGCAAGCCTTTACTCTCATATGGTGCGCCCGGAGGGATTCGAACTCCCGACCTACAGGTTCGTAGCCTGTTGCTCTATCCAGCTGAGCTACGAGCGCTTGGTGAAGAAGGACAATAGTCGTCCTTGTTGAAAAGGTCAAGCATTTTTTTTTCTTTTCGGAATAAAAAAGACCTGCCTTTCAGGCAGGTCTTCCTGTACTCATGGTGGTGCGCCCGGAGAGATTCGAACTCCCGACCCACAGGTTCGTAGCCTGTTGCTCTATCCAGCTGAGCCACGAGCGCCCGACAACGGCAAACATAGGCAAAACAGGGCTGGGCGTCAAGCTTTTTTTGTTCGATTTTTGTTGAGCGTTAAAATATTTTTCGGGATATGCGCATGATGCGTTTTTTGGGAAAGTCCTGCGCCGGAGCGCAAATCCGCAGTTCCGTCTTGACCACATAAGGAACGTGTCCTACTGTACTCTTACTATGAACTGGGACTGGGATAAATTACAGGAAAAGCGGCAACAGCAGCAGAAACAGGGCTGGGGTTCCGCGGGCAAGGGCAACTGGGGAAGACGTGACGACAGTCACGACGACGCTCAGGATGACAATAAACAGAACGGACGCAGCGGCGGACCTTCCCGAGGCGGACGCCCGTCCTTTTCATGGCCGAAGCTTCCTCAGCTGGACGGCATGCCGAAGTTGCGCTGGCTGGTCCTCGCCGCGCTGGTGGTATGGATTCTTTCCGGCATCTATATCGTGCAGCCGGATGAGTCCGGCGTCGTGCTCCGCTTCGGGCGATATGTGCGGACGGAGAATCCCGGGCCGCATATTCATCTTCCCTATCCGATTGAAACCGTTTACAAGCCCAAGGTTACTCAGGTTCGTCAGACGGCTGTGGGATATCGGGCGCAGTCGGTCGGCGGCGTCTTCCAGCAGGGTCGGGTCCAGGCGGTTAATGAGGAGTCGGCCATGCTCACGGGTGATGAGAACATCATCAACGTGCAGTTCAACATTCAGTATCAGATCAAGCCGGATGGCGCTGTGGACTATCTGTTCAACGTTATCCAGCCGGATCAGGTGGTGAAACGCGCGGCGGAAGCTTCCATGCGCGAAGTCATCGGCAAGACGACCCTTGATTCTGCCCTTACCGATGGACGCGTTCAGATTCAGAACGACGTTGCCGATCTGCTGCAGCGCATTCTTGACCGCTATCAGGTCGGCGTTCAGGTGGTTGCCGTTCAGATGCAGGATGTGCAGCCTCCGAAGGAAGTGAGCGACTCCTTCAAGGACGTGGCCAGCGCAAGAGAAGACAAACAGCGCAGTATCAATGAGGCTGAAGCCTATCGTCGGGACATTCTGCCCAAGGCTCAGGGCCAGGCGCAGGAAATGGTCAATAAGGCCGAGGCCTATCGTGAAACGCGCATCCGTGAGGCTGAAGGTGAAGCGCAGCGTTTTCTGTCTGTGCTTGCCGAATATGAGAAGGCTGAGAATGTCACGAGAAAACGCATGCTCTACGAGACCTTTGAAGATATTTTGAGCAAGCCGGGCATGGAAAAGCTGGTGCTTCCGTCCGATACGGGCAGTCAGGTTCTTCCTCTGCTTCCTCTTGACGGCTGGAAGGGGACGGATGCGGCGAAGGGGGGAGAACAGAAATGAAAGGCGTGAAACCCGTTATCTTTCTTGTTCTTTTCCTGGCTGTTGTGCTTGGACTGCAGCAGAGTCTCTTCATCGTCGATCAGACGCAGCAGGCGCTGGTCATCCAGCTTGGTCATCCGCTGGACAAGGTGTATCGGCCGGGACTGCACTTCAAGATTCCCTTCATTCAGACCGTGGTGTATTTCGACGCCCGCATTCTGGATTATGATGCCCGTCCTGCAGAAGCTCTGACCAGTGATTTAAAATCCATCGTGCTTGATAATTATGCACGCTGGAAGATTGTCGATCCTCTGCGCTTCTACCGTACGATGCGTACGGAACATAATGCCCAGGCCAGACTTGACGCCGTTATCTACTCTCAGATCCGCGCACATATCGGCCGCCATACGCTGACGCAGGTTGTTGCCGACGAAAGAACCTCCATCATGGATTCGGTGACGGAAAAGGCCTCCCAGCAGATGAAGGAATTCGGCATTGAGATCGTCGACGTGCGCATCAAGCGCACCGATCTTCCTGCAGAAAACCAGCGTGCCATCTTTGATCGCATGCGCGCGGAACGTGAGCGCCAGGCCACGCAGTATCGTTCGGAAGGCGCGGAGGAATCCACGAAGATTCGTTCCGGCGCCGAAAAGGAGCGTGCCGTCATTCTGGCTGAAGCCGGAAAGAAAGCCGCTGTCATCCGCGGCGAGGGCGATGCCGAAGCTGCCCGCATCTATGCTGAAGCGTTTTCCCAGTCTCCGGAGTTCTTTTCGTTCCAGCGCGGTCTGGAAGCGCTCCGGAAGTCTCTCGGAGAAAATACCCGTATGGTACTCACCCCGGACAGTCCGCTGCTCCAGCCCATCAAGTAGGATGACGCATGGAACGTCTGGATATGGATCCGTTTGACACGGTCTATGCCAGGATGCTTTTTGTT
Organism: uncultured Desulfovibrio sp.; assembly: GCA_900555975.1. Taxonomy (GTDB): domain Bacteria; phylum Desulfobacterota; class Desulfovibrionia; order Desulfovibrionales; family Desulfovibrionaceae; genus Mailhella. The sequence continues at coordinate 8,221 of USNI01000026.1, forward strand.
TCCCGGCGCAGAACGCAGGTGGAACTGGCAGAGCTTCTTGGTTTGCAGCAGGGAACCATTTCAGAGGCCAAGAAGAGAGGCTGGATTCCACTGGCGTGGTGTGTGCGGATCTCGGATCTTTTTCATGTGCGCATGGAATGGCTGCGCTTTGGAGAACCTCCTGTGTTCGTGCCGGAAGCCCGCGTGAAGGAAGACGGTCCTCTTCGCGCAGCATCAGGTTTTTGGCAGCCGTCTCAGCTTCCTCTGGAAGAGCGTCATCCCGGAGAGCTGCCCGTGCACAGCACGGTAAGGGCACAGGACGGCAGTTTTCCAGTCATCGGAGTACAGGTATTTCCACTTGAGTTCCTTCGGGATGGTGTGGAGATTTTTCGTGTGCTTGAGCATGGCATGGCGCCGGTCCTGAATGTGGGGGCGCTTGTGGCTGTCGACGTGGACTGTGAGATCGGCAACGGTGATATCGTCGCAGTGTTGTCCGGAAACGGACTCCGGTTTCGTCGGATGTTCAAGGGGGACAACGGACGTGAACTTCGATCGGAACGAGATGCCGGTCCGGTGATGTTCATAAGGGAAGAGGACTGGTCGGATATCTGCTACGGTAAGGCGATCTGGGCTTTTCAGCCGTTGTAGCACACGGGGATCCCCTGGGTGCGGGATCAACCATCATGCAGCAGCCCGGAGACATTTTCCGGGCTGCTGTTTCTGACGAAGAGACTGTTTTTGCTCAGACAGCAGGCGTTCATGCCTGATGGTTGGCGCCGGGTCTCTTCATGACATTGATACAGACTGAGGCGAGCATGTTGATTTCTCTTGGACCACAGGCTTTCATTGCTCCGGCGCCTGTTCTGCTTGTAGGCACCTATGATGCCGAAGGGCGTCCGAATGTCATGACGGCGGCGTGGGGCGGATTGTGTTGTTCTCAGCCTCCCTGTCTGTCGATCGCATTGCGGCGGTCCACATGGACCTGCCGGGCGCTCCAGCAGCGGAAGGCCTTTACGGTAGGCATCCCCGGTCGGCAGATGGTAGGGCATGCGGACTTCGCTGGACTGGTTTCCGGGCGACACGAGGATAAGTTTCGGACGCTCGGTCTGACCCCCCGGACGGGAGAACATGTGGATGCGCCGTATATTGAAGAGTGTCCGGTCGTGCTGGAGCTTCTGCTCCGGCATACGCTGGAGCTGGGGTCCCATGTTCTGTTCGTCGGAGAAATCATGGATCTCAAGGTTCGCAAGGATTGCCTTACCCCTGAGGGACTTCCCGACCCTGTTCGCATAGATGCGCTGGCATTCGTGCCCATGGTCAAGGAATATTACGGCATGGGCGAGTTCCTTGCCAGGGCCAGTGCCGTGGGGAAGACCATGAAACACGAAGGCAGATACCCACGGGAAGTACTGAAGGATGAATGAGAGGCTTTTTGTTGTCGAGCCTCAGACTGCTTTGGGAAGGTACGGTGACGGAAGGACGACCATCATATCTCAGGCAT
>USNI01000027.1 GCA_900555975.1 uncultured Desulfovibrio sp.
TGGACTTCACCATGTCCGAACAGCTCTCCGCCTTCTACCAGGCCCAGGTCGGCATCTTCACCTGGGGCGGCCCCTACAAGGGCGCCGGCAAGATGGAAAACGACGGCGGCGCTCTGGGAACCCGCGCCACCAACATCTCCACCCGTCTGGCCTACCTTGACTGGATGATTCCCCAGACCAACGTGCATGTCCGCATGGGTCAGCAGGAAGTGCTGCTGCCCAACTACGTGGCCGGCAGCCCCGTTCTCGACGATCCCGCCACCGGCGTCTTCCTCTCCGCGCCCCTGACCGATACCTTCTCGGCCAACGCCTTCTGGATGCGTGCCGTTTCCGATCCGCTTAAGAACGCCTACGGCGAATACGACTACGATGATGCCGACGTGGATCTCTTCGGCCTCATCGGCGACCTGAAGTACGACTACTTCCGCTTCACCCCCTGGGGCATGGTCGGCCGCGGCGGCAAGAACTTCGACGAAGTCAGCAATGCCGGTTCCACGTCCTCCGGCGTGCTGCCCTTCAACGGCATGAACGCCCTGACCTGGAATAACGGCAATCTGGTCGCCACTCGCGACGGCTCCACCTCCACCATCTGGTTCGCGGGCTTCGGCGGCGAAATGACGCTCTTCGATCCTCTGCGCCTCGCCATGGACTTCTATTACAGCGGCACGAAGAACGACAACGCTTCCACGGAACGCGAAGGCTGGTATGTGGCCGCCCTTGCCGAATACAGACTGCCCTGGTTCGTCCCGGCAGTGAAGGCCTGGTACGCCTCCGGCGACGACAGCAAAGTAACCAACGGGTCCGAACAGCCTCTGTATCTTTCCGGCGGCTTCAAGCCCGGCGCGAGCACCTACTTCAAAGGTCGCTTCAACATTGCCAACACCATCGACAACGGCAGTGCCGGCGGCACCTGGGGCGTGAGCGCCCAGCTCAACAAGATCAGCTTCATCGACGATCTTTCCCATGACCTGCGCGTCAGCTACTTCCGCGGCACCAACAGCAGCAACATGCCCTACATCATCAACAACGTGTACGGCGGCTCCGTGACTCCCGCGAACTATCTCACCACGCAGGACAGCGTTGTGGAACTGGACTTCGACACCTCCTACCAGATCTACAAGAACTTCGTCACCGTTCTGGAACTGAGCTATGCCTTCCAGGACATCGACGGCGGCGTGTGGAAGAACGAACTCGGAGAAAACTGCGACTTCTCCAACGCCTGGCGTGCGGCTCTGAACTTCCGCTACAAGTTCTAAATCTCTGATGCTCAGTCTGAATACCCGGCCGCAGACGCAAGCAACTCCGTCTCCGGCAGGCTGACATTCAAAAAACTCGGACGGTTGTCCTGCCGCTGCCGCCGCTCTTCTCTGTCATTCCGGAAGATCGCCGGTCCCCCTGGCGGAAGGATATGAAAAGGCCGGCTCCCTGAGGGAGCCGGCCTTCTTCTGCACTTTGACTTTTCCCCATGCTTCCTGCCGGAAAAACACGGACATGGCGCAGCCGGGACGCTTCCTATTTTCTGACCACTCCCGCCCCCAGAAACATGATGGCGCACAAAACGACCACCACGCTCATGGCCGCCTGCAGACCGACCAGAGAGCCAAGCATGCCGATGAGCGGAGGAATGAACAGCTGTCCGCTTGCGGCCAGCATGGAAAGAAAGGCTGTCACGGTTCCCGTGGGCAGATCGCGTCTTCTGCCCGCTGCGCTGAAAATGATGGGAACGCTCACCGAAAGTCCCAGTCCCATGAAGGCGTATCCGATCAGACAGACTTCCGGCCAGGGAGAAAGCAGCGCAAGCACGATGCCCCCCAGCGCGCAGCCGGAACAGACACGCAGAAGACGCGCATCGCCGAAATGCTGGCGCAGCCGGTCGCCGAAAAAGCGCATGAGCACCATGGACACTGAAAATGACGCATACGCCAGAGCTGCAGTATGTTCCGAAGCTCCCTTCACCTCGTGCAGAAGCAGCACGCCCCATTCGCCCACCGATCCTTCCGAGGAATAGGAACAGAGCATGAGCAGACCGAACACGAGCACCCACAGGGGAGGCCTCGATAGTCCGCCTTTCTTCGGACCGTGGCGCGGCACGTCACGAAGAAGCTGCGAAGCAAAAAAGGGCAGCAGACAGATGAGCACGAGCGCTACGGAGAAAAAATGCCGCAAAGGAGAAACGTTCAGCGCCGCCATGCCTGAACCGGTCAGCGCTCCAAGCAGGCCTCCCAGACTGTACAGGGCATGCATGGAGGAAATGACGGGACGACGCATGGACGTCTCCACCAGAATGGACCCGGCATTGATGCCCACATCGTTCATGCCTATGGCGAATCCCAGACATGCGAAAAGCACGCACGCGGAAGAAAAACCGGCGCTCAGTCCCATACAGGGAAAAAGCAGAATCAGAGCCGACGACACCGCACAAAGTACCGTGCGGCAGCTTGTGCGGGAAATGGCCCAGCCTGCCAGCGGAAAAGAAACAAGTCCCCCCAGTCCCATGCACAGGAGCATGACGCCCACGTCCGCGTCGCTCAGAACAGCCTGCGCCTTGATGGCGGGCATACGGGACATGACGCTGCCGTAGACGATGCCTACCACGGCAAAGAAAAAGGAACAGGCCCAGCGAGGGCCGACGGATGGTATGTTCACGTTTTTCACCTCATTTCATGCTGAAGCACCGGGCTGACCGTTTCCCTGCCCCATGAAAGAAACAGTCTTTCGAGGACGGCTCAGTCTGCCTGCCCCGGGGCAGGCACTGTGTTAGGCGTCGCACCATTCGCTGTCAAGCCGCCCTGTACTTCGCCGGAAAAACAGGGCACTATGCCTCGAAAGGAGCCTGCCATGGAAAATACCCGCTGTGCCTGGAGTCTGACCGACAGTCTGCTGCACCGGTATCATGATACGGAATGGGGAGTACCCGTCCATGACGACGGCGTGCTTTTCGAACATCTCGCGCTGGAAGTCATGCAGTGCGGACTAAACTGGCTGCTGATGCTGAAGAAAAGAGAAATCTTCCGACGCTGCCTTGCCGGCTTCGATCCCGGGAAACTCGCCGTCTTCACGGAAAAGGACATCGAGGCTGCGCTTGCGGAACCGGGCATGATACGTTCCCGCCGCAAGGTGGAAGCTCTGATCGCCGACGCCCGGGCCTTTCTTGCCATACAGCAGCAGTCCGGTTCCTTTCACTCCTGGTTGTGGAGCTTCACAGAGGGGCATATGCTGATCTATGAAAGCCACGCGCACACTGTTCCGGCAAGCAACGATCTTTCCGACCGCATAAGCCTGCAGCTCAAAAAACGCGGTTTCCGCTACGTGGGCAGCATCACCATCTACTCTCTGCTTCAGGCCTGCGGCGTCATCAACGATCATGAGCGCTCCTGTCCGCGCTTTCAGGAAGTCATGCGCGGCCATCCGGTCACCTTTCTCAAGGAATAATACCTCTTACCTCCCGGAGAATGACATGAAGCATCTTCATTTCTTCATTGCTCTCTGCCTGCTTCTTCTTGCCGACACGACATATGCCGCAACCGGTGAACGGGCTGAATCAAAATATACGGAGACCTCAACGATCATGACCATCGAGGCCACATGGCAGCGCTTCGGCATGGACGGGCCGGACGCCATGTCCGACGCTCTGGTTCTGGAAGCCGTGCGCACCTTTCGCAGCACGGCGGCACAGGAATATATTGATCTGAAAGACCTGCGGGACAAGAACGGCAGCGCGCTGTCGCACTTTGAGATGGTCCTCTCCGGCGTCATCTCCGACAACGGCAGAACCGCAGGCATACTGTGGCAGAAGTACCAGTATCTCGGGGGCGCGCACGGCGGTCTCGACGTCTCCTCAACGAACTGCACGCTTCCCGACGGAAGGGTCTTCCATCTGACAGAACTTTTCCGCAAACCGGATACGGCATTGCACCTTATCAGCGAGCTTTCGAGAAAGGAGCTTCAGCGGCGTGAGCTGCCCTGGGACATGATACGTTCCGGAACGGAACCGGACATCGAAAACTTCGATACCTTCCTTCTGACTGCGGACGGCCTTACGCTGTACTTCAGCCCCTATCAGGTGGCTCCGTGGTCGGAGGGCGTGGTGACCGTCAGTCTGTCGCTCGACGACCTTTCCGAAGCCGCTCCCGTCACTGCCTACTGGAAATAGAACGCATTCCACCCGTCCGGCTTTCCGCCAGTCCCGCCTTCATGGCTTCGATGCGCCGCCATGAACGCTCCAGTCTCTCGACGGGAATGACGCCGTTCTCCACAAGCGCCGTTACGGCCCGGAACAGTCTTTCATGCAGCAGCGGATCATACTCCAGATGATTGCCGAAAAGCAAAATGTCATTGCCCGCAAGAACGGCAAGACGGACACGTTCTTCCAGCGAATGTCCACGGGATGCCGCACCCATCTGAAGATCATCGCTGATGACGACGCCGTTCCAGCCGAGTTCTTCGCGCAGAAGCCCGTTGACGACGGACGGCGAAAGTGAGGACGGAAGATTCTCGTCAAGCTCGCGATGATAGACATGTGCCACAAGAACCATGCCCGGCCAGTTTGCGGCAAAGGCATCCCTGTAAGGCAAAAGTTCCTCCCGGCTCCAGGTATCGGTGATGTCGGGAAGATCATGATGAGAATCCTTTCCGGCGCTGCCGAGTCCCGGAAAATGCTTGAGGGCAGGCAAGACGCCCGCCTGATACAGTCCGTCGCCGAAGGCCATGGCCAGACGCGACACCCGCTTCGGATCATCGCCGAACAGACGACCGGCATCGCCGAGTCCCGGACTCCGTCCGGCACGACGTATGTCCGCCACAGGAGCGAGATTCACGTTGATGCCGAGATCCGCCATTTCCCTGCCCGCGCGATAGCCCAGCTTCCACACGTCGGCAGCAGGCATGCGTCCCATCTCCTCGGCGGAGGGAAGCGCGGAAAATCCGCGCGCCGTCTTCAGACGACGCACTTTGCCGCCTTCCTGATCCACGGCCACCAGCAGCGTCCGCGGGGCGACCTCCTGCAGAGAGGCGATCAGCCTCTTCAGCTGACCGGGAGACTCTATGTTGTACGTCTCGCCCTGCTTCTCTCCCCTGTCGAACAGAATGATGCCTCCGAGACGTCCTTCGGCCACGGCCCTGAGCACTGATGGCGGTGCCGTCGTGCCGCGGAAGCCCGTCATGATCATGGATCCGACCATTTCCTCGACGGAAGGATGATCTGCAGCGGAAGCAGCCTGCCCGGAAAGAAAAAACAGCAGCACGGCAAGCACGACGACGCTACGCACGGTTCGTCCCATCCTCCTCCGCACCTGAGCACCTCGTCACGGCGGGAAGTTCGCCCGCGGCATAACGCGCGGAGAAGGAACGCAGCGCATCAAAAAGCAGCAGCTTGAAATGACGATTCACCTCTTCCCTGCGATAGTCAAAGACCGTCGTCAATGCGCGGGCCATGTCCCGCTGGACGCAGAGCATGAGAAGATAGGGAGCCATCACCGTAATGATGCAGCTTTGAAGTGCAGGATCCTCGCGGGGAATGCCCGTCATGTCCGAAAGCAGGGAGCCTATGCTCTTTTCCTTGGAAAGGGTACCCGTAAGAAAGGCCGCGCCTCCCTGCGGAGACGGCGCAATGAGTTCATGCGCCCATATTCTGGCATACCAGCTCTGGCCGTCGTAGGCCGCATCGATATAGGCGTCGAGCACCCGTTCGAGCTTCTCCTCCACCGAAAGTTCGGCCGAGGTGATCAGCTCCATCTGCCTTTCATTCACGATATGCTCATGCACCTCGTCGAGCACCGCGCGGTACAGGTCGTCCCGACTTCCGAAGTAATAGTTCACGGCAGCGATGTTGACGCCCGCCTCCCGGCAGATCATCTTGCTGGTGGTATCGGCATAACCATGTTCGGCAAACAGCCGGACGGCGGTTCCGAGAATCTGGCGGCGCGTGGACTCGCCGTCCTCGCGCGAGTGTTTCTTGCGGGAGAAAAAAAGCATACGGGGGAAACCTCTCGTCATGGGGCGCTGCCTCAAGCATACGGCAAGATGCCTCCGGCCGCAACGACGCAGTCCGGAATGCAGCGGTGAAAACACAAAAAAAGGCCGGGGCAGCGTGGACGGCCATGCCCCGGAACCTTCACGGCCGCCGAGGGGTGGCGGGCGTCATGCGTATCTCTTTCATGACGTCCTCACCGTCCTTCCCCTGCGAACGACCCGCGCGACAATGGAATGGAGAGGTGATATCCAGAGCGCGCCACGAGCGAAATTTGTTCCTTGAAAGACGGAAACTCCGTTTCCATTCATCTCAAATCTAAATTTGAATTTGAACTACTCCCTCCGTTCTGTCAAGCCCCAAAATCATATTACGGTGTATATATTGAAAAAAAGGAGAAGCCCGTTTCCGCTCCGCCCTTCACGGTCGACGCCTCCGCAGAAACATGCTCCGGACGCCCCCCCCCCACACGCCGCAGGCGGAATCTCCGCCGAAAGCAGCTCCAAAAACATGTCAACCATCTGCTATTTCATGCCATCCGAGATATCTTGACAAAAAGCGGAAAGCTGTCACAAGGCAAAACCATTACCTGTCTTCGAGGCATCCATGACCTTTCTTCTCTCTTCCGGCCGCAGGGCCACACTCGTCGGACTCACCGCCCCTCTGTGCTGGGGCATGTCGGTCGGCATCGTACGGAACATTACGGAGCAATTCGGTCTTGCCGCCGGACTCGCCCTGCTGTACGTCGCCACATGCATCTTTCTCTCTTTCTTTCTCGGCAGACCGAAGCTGAAAGCCTTTCCACGAAAATATCTCTTTCTGGGCATTCCCACAGCCAATATCTGTTCCATCTGCTTTGCCCTCTCCCTCTATCTTTCCGACGGAGGCCAGCAGACCGTGGAAGTGGGCATGGTCAACTATCTGTGGCCATGCCTCGTCGTACTCTTTGCCGTGCTGTTCAACGGACAGAAGGCAAGATGGTGGATAGCTCCGGGCGTAGTGATCAGCTTCATCGGCGTCATGATGGTGCTCGGAGGAGAACAGGGCATACAGCCTGCGGAAATCATGCAGCATATCCGACAGAATCCCTGGAGCTATGTTCTCGCCTTCTGCGGAGCCGTGGCATGGGCCGTCTATTCCAATCTGACGAGGGCATGGTCCGGAGGAGAAAATCCCACGCTCATCGTCTTTCTCATTGATACGGCGATTTTTTCCTGTCTCTGGGGCGCAGGTTACGGAGATCTGTCCCATGCCTCGTTCATGGGCTGGGCAAGCGTCGTCATCGGCGCCGTGGCCGTCGGAGGCTCCTACGCGGCATGGAGCTTCGGCGTAACGAAGGGCAACATCACCATTCTCGCCATCGCCTCCTATTTCACCCCCGTGCTCTCCTGCCTTTTTGCGACGGTATGGATAGGCGCGCATCTCGACGGCGCCTTCTGGAAAGGCGTGGCCGTCGTCGTCATCGGTTCCCTGCTGTGCTGGAGCTCCACAGTAATGAGAAAATAACGCTTCCGTCGACTTTTCATGTCATGAAAATATCCTGGACGCCATTTTCTGACACGGCGATCAGTTCTTCTCCGACGCAGCCTCATGCGCGGCACGAAGCTGACCGCAGGCCGCCTCGATGTCCTGTCCCTTGCTCTTTCGTACAATGGCCGTGATGTCCTTGGCCCACAACGCCTTTTCAAAACGCAGCAGCTCTTCGGGGGAAGGCGCCTTATACGGAGTACCCGGCGTAGGATTGTAAGGAATCAGATTCAGTTTTGCCTTGAGACGTGCACAGATGCGTGCCAGCTGCTTCACATGTTCGGGCTGATCATTGACTCCGGCAATGACGAGATATTCCAGAGTGATGCGCTCTCTTGTCTTGAGCGGGTACGTTTCCAGAGCCGCGATAAGATCATCCAAGGGCCAATGTGCGGCACGCGGCATGAGCTTTTCCCGCAGCGGCTGATTGGGGGCATGCAGCGATACGGCAAGAAAAGCCAGGCCGCTGTCACCGAACTCCCTCATGCCCGCCTCTATGCCGCAGGTGGATACCGTGATGCGTCGGGGCGAGAAGGCAAGGCCCTTGGGATGCTCCAGTGTTCTCAGAGAATCCATGACCACGGCAAGATTGAGCAGGGGTTCGCCCATGCCCATGTACACAAGGTTGCGTATGACGGGACGCTCCGGCTGCGTATCGTTCATGTAGGCGCGTGCGACCTGCACCTGTCCGAGGATCTCCCCCATGGTCATGTTGCGCCTGAAACCGAGTTTGCCCGTACTGCAGAAGGAACAGGCCATGGCACAGCCCACCTGTGTGGAGACGCACTGCGTCATGCGCACCGTGACATCATTGGGACGCTTCGCTGGGAATAAGCACCGTTTCTATGAGTTCCCCGTCGGCAAGTTTCAGCAGAAACTTGGTGGTGCCATCGGAACTGACACGCACGTCGGCAACGGACGGCCAGCGGATCTCGGACTTTTCCGCAAGTTTTGCCCTGTCGCCTTGGGAAATGTCGGTCATGATGTCGAAGTCGGAAGCGTTCTTCACCCATATCCACTGCCACAGCTGCATGGCGCGAAATTTTCTGAAACCGAGTTCCTCCACGACGAAGCGTTCAAGAGCAGGATACGGCAGATCGCAGAGATTGATTTTGCTTGAACTGGACATGACTATCCTCGGCCGCAGTGCGGGCAGTTTCTCACACGCCGAAATGGCGTTCCAGAATATCATAGAGCGTGTCCCAGTCGGAACAGGACACGATTTCCTGACGCAGTGCCCTGGCTCCGTCCAGATTCTTGACGTAGCGCGGCACAAAGGTGCGCATCTTGAGAAGCGCGTGCTGCGGCGCGTAACGACGGGCAAGCACTGCATGGCGGCGTATGACGGCGGCAAGTTCCCTCCGATTCACGGGCAGCGCATCCAACAGGTCGCAGGCGTGCTGCGCATCTGCCGCAGCTTGCTCGCTGGAAAGTCCCGATGACGGCGGCATGTCCCCCTGAAGCGCTCCGGCCCGCAAAAGTTCGGCGTGCCCGGCGAAAATGGCAGGGTTTCTGAGCGCGCCGCGCGCATACATCACCGTGGATGCGCCGGTCTCACGGATCACACGGATACCGTCTGCCGCCGTGAACAGATCCCCGCTCGCCACCACGGGCACGGACAATGTCCCGACCAGTTCCGCAATCGCCGACCAGCGGGGCACGCCGGAAAAACCCTGCACCGCATGACGCGGGTGCAGCGTCACCCATCCGGCTCCCATGTCGGCAAGACGGCAGGCCAGATCAAGATATACCTCATGTTCCGCATCCCAGCCGAGGCGGATTTTGAATCCCACTCTCCCCGGTCCGGCCGCCCGGATGACGGCTTCAGCCACGCGCAGAGCATTCGGCACGTCGCGCAGCATGGCCGCTCCCGCGCCGGTTTTCGTCACCTTGGGGACGGAGCAGCCCATGTTCACGTCGAACCACGAAAAACCGCGTTCCTGAAGCAGGCGTACCGCCTGTTCCATGAACGACTCTTCCGCCCCGAAAATCTGCACGACGAGAGGATGATCGCAGACCACGCTTCCATCCTCCAGCGTGTCGCCCCGGACAGACGTGGTGGCCAGCAGCTCCTCGGTATTTCGACCTCCGTAGACAAGCCCCTTGGCACTCACCATTTCCGTACAGCATACGGCAGCGCCAAGCTCCCGGCACAGAAGCCGGAACGGCAGATCGGACCAGCCGGCCAGAGGCGCCAGCCAGG
>USNI01000028.1 GCA_900555975.1 uncultured Desulfovibrio sp.
GTTTCAATAAAGTTCATGTCGTTCCTCCAGCACCTTTTTGAGATACTCGGCATACGCGCCCTTCATGCCCGCGATGAGCGTTTCCATCTGCGTTTCGTCGATGAAGCCCTTGCTGAAGGCGATTTCCTCCACGCAGGCGATCTTGAGACCCTGACGCTTCTCAATGACCTGCATGAAGTGGGTGGCGTCAGCCAGAGAGTCCGGAGTGCCGGCATCCAGCCACACGATGCCGCGACCCATGGGCACCACGCTCATGCGGCCTTCCGCAAGGTACATGTTGTTGAGATCCGTGATTTCCAGCTCCCCGCGCGCCGAAGGCCGAAGCGTTGCGGCCTTTTCGCACACGTCCGGCGGATAGAAGTACAGACCCACGGAGGCATAGTTCGACTTGGGATGCGCGGGCTTCTCCTCGATGCTGAGCGCACGGCGCTTCTCATCGAACTCCACCACGCCGAAGCGTTCCGGATCAGAAACATGGTACGCGAAGATCGTGGCCCGCGCGCCCTCGTTCTGCTTCACCGCGCGCTGGTAGAGCTTCATCTGATGCCCCATGTAGAAAATGTTGTCCCCGAGAATGAGGCACACGTCGTCGCCGTTCACGAAGTCCGCGCCCAGCGTGAAGGCTTCGGCAATGCCCTTCGGTTCCGGCTGCACCGCGTAGGAAATATTCAGGCCGAGCTGCGAGCCGTCGCCGAGAAGCCGCCTGATGTTCGGCGTGTCCTGAGGCGTGGATATGATGAGAATGTCGCGGATGTCGAACAGCATCAGCGTGGACAGCGGATAATAGATCATCGGCTTGTCGTACACCGGAAGGAGCTGCTTCGATATGATCTTCGTGAGCGGATACAGTCTTGTACCGCTCCCGCCCGCAAGAAGTATGCCTTTCATGCCGTTTCCTTGTTGTTCACCGTCGTATGATTATGCTGATTCTGCACCAGAACCAGCGTCTGGGGCATGTAGTGTCCCATGATGCTGAGAAGTTCTGTCTGCCGTATGCCCATGTTCACAAGAAATCCGGCAAAGGTGTGGCGGAGGTCCTGAAGTCGCAGGTCCGGACGTCCCAGTCTGGAGCGCAGCAGATTCCAGGTATAGTGCAGGGAGGAAAGGCGGTTGCCCGCCGAGGAAAAAAAGAGCCACGGCACATCATCCCGACGGCGCAGACCACGGATGAGCCTGACCGCCTCGCTGTTCAGCGGAATGAGACGACGGTGTCCGGTGAAGGTCATGCTGGTGGCCAGAATGCCGTGTTTCAGATCCGTATCTTCCCAGCGGGCATTGAGAATTTCCGATTTCCCCGCTCCTGTGAGCAGCAGAAGATGAATGGCCTGTGCTCCCGGTCGGTTGTGATATTCTTTCAGAAGGCGGACAAGCTGCAGCGTTTCTTCTCTGGAAAGCACGACAGGCTGGCGTACGGCCGCTGCTCTGGGACAGAAAGCCAGCCTGAAGGCGTCGTCGCCGGGGAGAAGGTGCCAGCGGCAGGCACAGTTGAGCATGTATTTGACCAGCCAGAAGATGCGGCAGCAGGACGTGCGGGCCAGACCGGAGACTTCCAGAGTTGTCAGCCAGTCCTTCAAGATCGTTGAAGAAATGTCGGCAAGAGGCTGGGCGCCGAGATAGGGCAGAACATGGAGCGTGAGATAGCGTTCATCCGTCTTCCAGCTTTTTTTGTGTTCCCGGGCGAAGGGCAGATAGCGTTCCCTGGCAAAGTCGCCGAACAACAGCCCCTCTGCCGGGGATGCGGATATGTGAGACTGCATGTCTGCTGACATGATGCCCCCTGCCATAACTGTCGAAAAAGTGTACTTTTATGCCATTACTGACAGTATAATTTGCCGAAAACTTATATAGCAGATACCAATAAAATTTTCTACTCAAAAAACAAGTTAAAATTGATTTCTTCTCCGCCTGTCCGAAAAGTACACTTTTTCGACAGGTTAGAGTGGATATTCATTTTTTGCGGCATTTTATTCACGAAAAAATGATATTTTAAATAAGTTTTTATGATAATATGTCTCCGTGAAAAAAACGTTGTTCGGTGTAGGAGAACATGGCCGGCAAAAAAAAGACCGTCATCCCGGCAGGATGACGGTCGGCATCCCGTTGGGAGTCGGGACGCAGGAATCAATGAAGATTGTCAGCGGGAGCTATTCCGCGATGACGAAAAGATCCCGGTATCGGAGGCTCAGCTTGCGCGCCTCGCGTTCCGCAAGGGAGCGGGAATGATAGGGGCCGAGCTGAACGAAGTTCAGATCATTGCCGTCGTGATTGGCAATACGGCAGCCGTAGCCCTGCGTACGCATGAAGTCGGCAAGATTGACCGCGCGGGGACGCTCGCGGAACGATCCTATCTGGACATAGAAAAGTCCGAGCATGTCGCCGTCCGGCGTAAGGACGGCCGGTTCTCTGCCGTCTTCCAGCGCCACGATACGGACCCGTGCCGTTCCCTTGTTCAGCATGCCGAGATCTTTGGCAGCGGCGCGTGAAAGATCTATGATGCGGCTGCCGACAAAGGGACCGCGGTCGTTGATGCGTACTTCCGTCACTCTGCCGTTTTCAAGATTGGTCACGCGCAGACGCGTTCCGAAAGGCAGAAGCTTGTGCGCGGCAGTCATGGCATTCTGATTGTAGCGCTCTCCATTGGAGGTCTTTTTGCCGTGAAAGCCGGGTCCGTACCAGGATGCCGTACCTGTTTCCACGAAATCGTGGGCGGATTTGAGCGGATAATAGGTTTTTCCACGCACTGTGTAGGGTCTTGTCCCCCGGTATGTTCCGTTCTGATATCCGGTGTTTTTAAAGGAACAGCCCGAGGTCAAGGCGGCCATGACGAGAACACAGAGAAACGCGGACATCGGTCGATATATGCTGGACATCTTTTTCTGCCTGACAGGACTCCGGACAGGAGCGGGGAGAGAAAAATTTCGGGAAGGGGAATTGTTTCCATCATGGGGCAGGGACAAGTTTTTGTCCAGCGCACGGTTCAGACGGAGACGGCATCTTTTTCCTCATGCGGATGAGAAAAGTGCGCGGGGGACGGAAAAGAAATTTCTTCTGGAGGAGAAAATGTGAAAAAAGCCCCCGGTGACCATTTGCCAAACACAGATGCATGACTTATGTTCTGCCTTGTTCCAACGACTTTTTCTGGAGATTCCCATGATCAAATTCCTGATCGGCAAAATATTCGGCACCCGTAATGAACGTTATCTTCGCTCTCTGCGTCCCAAGCTGAGAAAGTGCAACGCTCTCGAACCCGAGATGAAGAAGCTTTCCGACGAGGAGATTCCTGCGAAGCTCGCGGAATACCGCAACGAAGTGCAGAGCGGCACCCGTACGCTGGACGACGTGCTGCCGGAAGTTTTCGCGCTGGTCCGCGAGGCGTCTTCCCGTGTCATGGGGATGCGCCATTACGACGTGCAGCTTGTAGGCGGCATGGTGCTTCATGCCGGCAAGATCGCGGAAATGAAGACCGGCGAAGGCAAGACCCTTGTGGCTACTCTGCCCGTGGTGCTGAACGCCCTTTCCGGAAAGGGCGTCCATGTGGTCACGGTGAACGACTACCTCGCCCGCCGCGACGCGGAATGGATGGGGCGCCTGTACAACTTTCTTGGTCTGTCCGTGGGCGTCATCGTGCAGGGACTGAACGATGATCAGCGCAAAGAAGCCTATGCCTGCGACATCACCTACGGCACCAACAACGAATTCGGTTTCGACTATCTGCGCGACAACATGAAGTTCTATGCCGAACAGCTCGTGCAGCGCGGTCACAATTTCGCCATCGTGGACGAAGTGGACTCCATCCTCATCGATGAAGCCCGTACGCCGCTCATCATTTCCGGCGCGAGCGACGAATCCACCGAACTTTATCAGGCCATGGACGCCGTGGTTCGTCAGCTCAAGGCCGACGAGGACTATACGCTGGATGAAAAGGCCAAAACGGCCATGCTTACCGACGCCGGCGTGGCGAAGTGCGAGAAGATCCTTCACATCGACAATCTGTTCGATCCGGCAAGCATTTCCTATCAGCACCATATTCTTCAGTCGCTCAAGGCGCATCACTGCTTCAAGCGTGATGTCGACTACATTGTGAGCGATGAGGGCAAGGTGGTCATCGTGGACGAGTTCACGGGTCGACTCATGCCCGGACGCCGTTTCAGCGACGGACTGCATCAGGCTCTGGAGGCCAAGGAAGGCGTGAAGGTGGAGGCCGAAAACCAGACGCTCGCCAGCATCACCTTCCAGAACTACTTCCGCATGTACGACAAACTCGCGGGCATGACAGGCACGGCGCAGACGGAAGCGGTGGAATTCGATCAGATCTACGGTCTGGAGACCATCACCATTCCCACCAACAAGCCCATGATCCGCAAGGATCTTCCCGATCTCATCTTCCGCACGCAGCGCGAAAAGTATCATGCCATCATCGAGTCCATCAAGGAGCTGTACAAGACCGGTCAGCCCGTGCTGGTGGGTACCATTTCCATTGAGACGTCCGAGCTGCTGTCCTCCATGCTCAAGAAGGAAGGCGTCCCGCACAGCGTTCTGAACGCCAAGCATCACGCCGAGGAAGCGGCCATCGTGGCGCAGGCCGGTCAGAAGGGACATGTGACCATCGCCACCAACATGGCCGGCCGCGGTACCGACATCGTCCTCGGAGAAGGAGTCAAGGAACTGGGCGGCCTGCACATTCTCGGCACGGAACGTCATGAGAGCCGCCGCATCGACAATCAGCTGCGCGGCCGTTCCGGCCGTCAGGGCGATCCTGGTTCCTCCCGCTTCTATCTCTCTCTGGAAGACAACCTCATGCGCATTTTCGGTTCCGAGCGTATTTCCGGACTCATGGAAAAGCTCGGCATGAAGGAAGGCGAACCCATTGAGAACCGCATGGTTTCCAAAGCCATCGAAAATGCGCAGAAGCGTGTCGAAGGACACAACTTCGAAATCAGAAAAACGCTGCTCGACTATGACAACGTCATGAATCAGCAGCGTGAGGTGATCTACACGCTTCGTCGTGACCTCATGCAGCTGCCGGATGTGGAAGGCGTGCTCTTTGATTTTGTCGACGAGGTGCTGGACAACATCTATCAGCCGCTGGAAGGCCTGAAGGAAGCTCCCGATGCACGGATGTGCGTCGAGGTGAACAGCCGTCTTCTGGAAACGCTCAATCTTGCCCGCGCGCTTCCGGACATGACCATGAGCGCCATTCCCTCCCGTGATCAGGCCCGCGAGGCCGTGACCAGAATCTTCCAGGAACTGCGCAAAGAAGCGGGACCGGTGTACAACGACATCCTCCGCTACTTCCTGCTGGAGTCTCTGGACCGCTGCTGGAAGGAACATCTGCGGGCCATGGACTACCTGCGCGAGGGCATCGGGCTGCGCGGCTACGCCCAGCGTGATCCCAAGAGAGAATATCAGAGCGAAGGTCTGGCCATGTTCAAGGATATGCTCTTCCGCATTCATGAAGGTGCGCTGACTTCACTGACCCATGTGCGCATGAAGCGTGTGGAACCGGAACAGAATGCCGAAGGAGCCGGAGAAAACGAAGCTGCCGAACCGGTTCAGACGGAGAATGAGTCGTCTTCTTCCGAAGAAGTTTCCGCTGAAGAAGCCGTGTCTTCCGAGACCGGCCAGCCCGGTGATGGGAATCCCGTGCCGGAGCATGCGGGACAGGAAAGCGCGTCGGCGGACGGCCCGGTCCGGGAATCTGAAGAGCAGAACGCCGCGTCTGAGGACGCTCCTGAGGATTCCGGAGCGAAGACCGAACTCAATCTTCGGCACAGAACGGATCCCGCGGCCATGGGAGATGGAAAGGCTCCGGAGGATGCCGAGCAGCATGTGTACAACGGTGTGAAGGTGGGACGGAATGATCCGTGCCCCTGCGGCAGCGGCAAGAAGTTCAAGAAATGCTGCGGCAGAAATCTGTAGAAGCATGAAGGCGTCCCCGCGTCTTTTTAGGAAGTCGCGGGGACTTTTGTCTTTGTGCCGGCACAGAGGGACACCGGGAGTGTCGGCAGCATGCTGACATCGGGCGGAAAGCTCCGTTTTCCGCCCACGGAAGACAGCGGAGATTCTGAGACGGAAAGGAGTGACCATGATACGAAGGGGCGTCGCCGGAGACATTGACGCGGTGGAGCGTCATTATGCCGAACTTCTTGCCTTCGAAAAGGAACACGGAAGCCGTACCAATTGGAAGGAGGGAGTGTATCCTACCCGAAAGGTGGCGGAAAGGGGCGTGTCGGACGGGACGTTGTATGTGATGGAGGAGGATGGAGTCTTGTGTGCAAGCATGATTCTCAACAACGTGCAGCTTGACTCGTATGCATCCATTTCTTGGGCATATCCTGCCGATCCGGACAAGGTGCTGGTCATTCATACGCTCTGCGTGCCTCCGTCGCAGGCCGGAAAGGGCATCGGCGGCCGCATGGTTCGATTTGCCCTGTCAGAGGCGGCACGGCGCGGCTGTGAAGTCATGCGTCTCGATACATGGGAAGGCAATGAACCGGCGGCAAGGCTGTATGGGAAGCTGGGGTTCCGTTTTGCGGGAAAGACCGCCGTCGTCTTCGAGGGGCTTATTGCTGAAAATCTGATCTTCTTTGAAAAGAGCGTCGACGGGACGTGCTGACGTGCCTGCTTTCAGGGACGGATCGTGGGGCGATATGTTTTTTCGTGACTGCAGGCGGATGCTCGGGGAATGTGCAGGGCGTTTCCGCATGCAAGTGCCGCAGAACACGCCGGCCCTGCGTTGCGGGGCTTTATGAGGGGCCGGAGAGGTCATGCAAGAGAGGGTAAGGAGATCAGGCAGTCGAGGGAGCGGAAGCGATCGAAACAGAAAAGCACCCGCTCAGCGGATGGACCACAAAACGGTTATGCCCAAAAAACACCTTTTCGATAAGACGGAGTTGTTCAGGCTCCCGTCCGCGTACATGGGGACTTGAACGGTTGAAAAAGACGGGGCGCCGACATGGGAAGCCCAAGCCGGCCCCATAAGGCGCGGGCAAGCAACAAGCCCTTGCATGACTGGACAAGCCATCCGTTTTACGGGCGGTCCTGACCATGGTCGTTGTCAGGCGTGGTGTTCTTTTCCGTGTCCTCAGCTCAGGCGGTTTCTGAACAGCCATCCGGCCAGAGGCAGCGTGACGGCGGCGACGGCCAGCATGGGAACGAAGTTCGGCGCGATGTCGGAGAGCGTGGCTCCTTCGAGGTAGACGCTGCGGATGCACACCAGCGCAAAGCGCAGAGGATTGGCACAGGTGGCGATCTGCATGGCTTCGGGCATGGCGCTGACGGGCGTGGCGAGGCCGGAGAGCAGCACCATGGGAAGAAGCACCACGAAGCAGTAGACGAGCGCCTGCTGCATGTTCAGGGAAATGGCGGAGATGCACAGACCGAGACCTGCGCAGCTCAGGGTGAAGACGCCGAGTGCGATATAGAGATCGGCAAAGCTGCCCGCAAAGGGAATGTCGAACCAGAACAGACAGACGAGAAGCACGAGCGAGGCCTGCGCAATGCCCACCACCACGGGCGGAATGGCCTTTCCTATGAGAATTTCCCAGGGGGAGAGCGGGGTGACCAGCATCTGATCGAAGGTGCCCTGTTCCCGCTCGCGGGCCACGGAGAGGGCGGCGAGCAGCATGATCTGTATGATGCTGAGCGAGCCGAGCATGCCGGGCATGATGTTCCAGCGGGTTTCAAGCTGCGGGTTGAACCATGCGCGGATGACGAGATTCACCGGAGACTTCCGGCCGCGGGAGGCATTCCAGGCTTCCACGATCTGAGAAACGTATCCCTGGGCGATGGAGGCCGTGGTGGAATTGCGTCCGTCGAGGATGACCTGCACGTCCGCGTTCTGCCCGGAGAGAATGCGGTCGGCAAAGTCGCTTCCTATCTGCACGGCGAGCAGCGCCCTGCCGTCGTAGATCCACTTTTCGGCCTCGGCCGTGCTGTCGAGCGTGGCTTGACGCAGGAACTTGCCCGAACCGTCGAGCCGGGCCGCAAGATCGCGGGAAAGCGCGCTGCGGCTCTGATCGCAGATCACGTAGGGAATGACGTTGAGATCGTAGGTGGCGGCATAGCCGAAGATGAAGGACTGGATGACCACGGGAATGATCAGCACCAGCCGGTTGGCCGGATCCTTGAAAATGATGAGCAGTTCCTTGATGCAGAGACTGCGCAGTCTTCGGAAGAAAAGCAGCACGGACATGGCTCAGTCCAGGTTTTTGCGGGTGAAGCGGATGGCGATGCCCATGAAGAGAACGGCATAGAACGTCAGGGCAGCACAGTCGCGCAGAAGAATGGTGGCGTTGTCGCCGGCGAGAAAGATGGTTTTCAGGATTTCCATGTAGTAGGTGGCCGGCAGAATGTTGCCCACGATGCGGGCCGCAAGGGGAACGCTGCGCAGATCGAACAGAAAGCCGGAAAGAATGATTGCGGGCAGAAAACTCACCACAAGGGCTATCTGACAGGAGAGGAACTGGCTGCGCGTGACGGAGGAAATGGCCAGCCCCATGCCCAGAGCCACGATGAGGTACAGCGAGGAACAGAGCAGAAACAGCAGCAGACTTCCGCGCATGGGCACATGAAAAAGCCATCGCGAGGCGGCAAGGCAGAGCAGCAGTCCCGTCGTTCCGAGAAGAAAATAGGGAATGATCTTCGAAAGCAGGATTTCCGCCCGTCCGACGGGGGAGACGAAGAGAGATTCAAGCGTTCCCCGTTCCCATTCTCTGGCCATGATGAGCGCGGTGAGAAAGGCGCCCACCAGCGTCATGATGATGACGATGAGTCCCGGCACCAGATACCAGGTGCTTTCCGCGGCCTCGTTGAACCAGATGCGGCTCTGCACCACTGCGGCGCCCGGAAGGCCTGCTCCGGCGGCGGAGGGTTCTCCGCGGTCCAGCGACGTCTGCATGCGCAGGGAAAGCAGCGCGCCCGTATACTGGCCGATGAGCGTGGCCGTGGTGGAGTCCACGCCGTGCAGAATGAGCTGCACCTTGGCGTCGCCCTTGGCGAAGCGGCTGTCGAAGTCGCCCGCGGTGCGCAGAATGGCATCCACCTCCCGCTTTTTCAGAAGCTCTTCGGCGTCGTGCATGGAGGGAACGTAGCGCGGAGAGAAGTAGGCCGAACCGTTCAGGCCGGCAAGCACGTCGCGCACCAGAGCGTGGAATGTTCCATGACCACGGCTATGGGAACGTTCTTCACATCCAGTGAAAGGCCGTAGCCGAAAATGAGTATGAGGATGATGGGCAGCACGATGCCGATCATGATGCTGCTCGGATCTCTGGAGATCTGTCGAAGCTCCTTGACCGTGAGAGCGCGGAGGCGGCGGAAGAATCCGGTCATGTTTCCTCCTTTCTCAGGACGCGTCCGGACGGGATGCCCGGGAGCGTTCCACAATGCGGATGAAGGCCTCTTCCATGGTCGGGGCGTTTCCGCCCTGACGTCGCACGTCGTCGGGCGTGCCGAGCGCAAGCACGCGGCCCGCGTCCTGAATGAGCATTCTGTCGCAGTATTCGGCCTCTTCCATGAAATGCGTGGTGATGATGACGGTGGTTCCGCCGTCGGACAGCGACGTGATGCGCCGCCAGAACAGGCGTCGGGCGAGGGGATCTATGCCGCTTGTCGGTTCATCCAGAAAGAGGATCTCCGGGCGGTGCAGCATGCCCACGGCCATGGACAGACGCTGCTTGAAGCCTCCGGGAAG
>USNI01000029.1 GCA_900555975.1 uncultured Desulfovibrio sp.
ATGTCGTGTCGCATGACGCTTCAGGCGGCTGGCAGGCCGGCATGCTTCTGAAAGGCCTTTTCGGCACGCTGCGGCTGGGCTTCTGGTCACTTCTGGTGGCACTTGTCTCCGGGGGGCTTGTCGGCGCCCTTTCCGCAAGGCAGCGCGGTTTTGCGGCATGGCCTGCCACGCTGTACATCACGGTTCTGCGCAATACGCCGCCGCTGGTCCTGCTGTTTCTCGTCTATTTTTTTGCAGGCTCGTTCTTTACCGAACCGTTTCTGTATGTGGAGGATGCCGTAGCCGCCGGACCGGAATGGCTGCGGACGGCGGTATCCGCATGCTTTGCTCCCGCCGGCCAGATTGACCGGATGGTGGCCGCCGTGTTGACGCTGGGACTGTATTCCGGCGCATATGTGGCGGAAATCGTTCGCGGCGCTCTGGAAGCCGTGGACAAAACACAGTGGGATGCCTCGGCATCCCTCGGCATGAACGGCTGGCAGCAGCTGCGCTGGATCATTGTGCCGCAGGCCTTCAGACTCATGCTTCCCCCTCTGACGGGGCAGTGCATTTCCGTGTTCAAGGAAACGGCGCTGGCGTCGGCGATTTCTTTGCCGGAACTGACCTTTCAGAGTCTTGAGGTCATGGCCGTTTCACGCATGACCTTTGAGTTGTGGCTGGTCACGGCCTTGCTGTATCTTGGCGTTTCCTGCTTCTGGGCCGTGCTCGGGAGGAGCATGGAACGACGGACACGCCGCTGATATGCTGATGCGGAAGCGCTTTCTTTTCGAAGAAAGCGCTTCTGTTTTTTAGCGCATTGCAGGAATCGGTATCTTCGACAGACCTTCGGGGAATGCATTGATGCCTGTCACCTCCGGCATGCGTCGACGAAGTTTTTTGCCCAGTGAGGAACGGCAGGGGCAAAAAGATGCGTCCAGCAGCCGAAGGTGCGTCGAATGAGAAGACCGTCGTAGTGCATGCCGTTCTTTTCATACATGCCGGTTCCCGGCGAAAGCTCAAGGCAGCAGGACGGTTCGGCTCCATCAGGCCATTCACATCGGGAATAGTGGAATTCATGCCCGCGCCATACGCTGTTCAGCGGATGGAAGGGATTCTTCGTCACGGTCCGGGCGGTGACATAGCCAAGTCCCTGCGGTCTGCGGAAGAAACGGGCCTGCGCCGGGAGCAGACCGGCCATGGGATGCGGTCCGTCATCAAGGATCAGCGCACGGCAGAGCAGCATGAAGCCGCCGCATTCGGCATACACCGGCCGTCCGGACAGAGACATGTCACGGATGTCGTCAAGATGCGCCGACGTGCCGAGACGTTCGGCGAACAGCTCCGGATAGCCGCCTCCAAGGTAAAGTCCGTCGAGCTGCGGCCATGGGCTGGCGTCGAACATGTCCAGGTGTATCAGATCCGCTCCCGCGTCATGCAGGGCATCGAGATTTTCCTCATAGTAGAACCACAGCGCCCGATCCCGGACATAGCCTATGCGCGGACGGGGGCTGTCATCCTTCACAGGCGTCGCCGGCTCTCCGCTCATGTCCGGAAGCTCCGGCGCGCTGCGACCGAGCTCAAGAATCCGTCCGGTGTCGACATTGTCCCGCATCACGTCCGCCAGGTGGTCGAGCACGGCATGGACCGTGTCGTCCGCCGTGTCCAGACTCAGCCCCATATGCCGTTCCGGCAGCGGATTGTCTCTGAGTCTCGGCAGAATGCCGAGCACAGGGATGTCGGTATACCGTTCAATGCTGCGGCGCAGCATGAGGCCGTGACGGGAGCCGGCCACATTGTTCAGAATGACGCCGGCCAGATGCAGTTCCGGCTCAAATTGTGCCATGCCCGACACGACGGCTGCCGCCGTACGCGTCATTTTGGCGCAGTTCATGGTCAGAATCACGGGAGCCTTCAGCAGCCGCGCCACGTGTGCGGTGGAGCAGGTTCCTTCCAGATCCCGGCCGTCGAAAAGTCCGCGGTTGCCTTCGATGACGGCCATGTCGGAGGGGTGGGAGCGGCAGAAGCCGATAAATTGCCGCAGCAGCGCCGCATCATCCAGAAAATAGGGATCAAGACAGGCTGCGGGTCGTCTTGCGGCCAGAGCCAGCCAGGCATAGTCGATGTAGTCCGGGCCTTTCTTGCATGCCTGCACGGCAAGGCCGCGTGTTGAGAAAAGGCGGGAGAGACCAAGAGAAACGAGCGTCTTGCCGCTTCCGCCGGAAAGGCCGGAAATGACGAATCGAGGCTGCTGCATGTGACAGGAGGGGGAAGAGGATACGGAAAAGGGGAAGATCCCGAAAGATCTTCCCCTTGATGTTTCCAGCATGCTGGAAGGTGCCGCGGGACACCGGAAGGCGACCCGCTGAAACCCGCCTACGCGGGGGCGATATTATTCGCCTTCTTCAGTGGCACCCTGCTTGCCGGCGCCCTTGAGGCCGTACATGGTGGTGGAACCGGAGGACCAGTAAGCCACCTTTTCGTCGTCCACCAGAGCGGTGAGGACGTTCTTGACCTTGCGGGGGCTGGCGCCGGGGAACAGTTCAAGGAACTGGTTGAAGTAGAACTTGGTCTTGGCGCCGGGCTTGTTGGTCTTGTCCACCAGCCAGTTGTACACCAGAGCCTTGTCTTCTTCGGTCACGCCGGCATTGGAGGCTTCAGCGTGGGCTTCAGCGCCCTTGTAGGCTTCGGCAGCCAGTTCGGAGAACTTGAACTGGGTGGACTGACGCCAGCTGAAGTAGGCCTGTTCGCGGAAGTCGTCGATGAGCTGGGGAGTGAATTCCAGATCGGTGAGTTCGAAGAACTTTTCCCAGCCGATGCGTTCGGCCCAGTCGCCCAGGCGTTCGTACTTGTGGGCGTTTTCGGCATACACGTCAAGGATGCGCTTCACGGTCGCGCACAGCGTGGGCCAGCGGGGCGGTTCGTTTTCGATGTAGGAAACGACGACCTTGGAGAACTTGGGACGGCTGATACGGTTGGAGATCTTGCCGCCGACCATGACGATCACACCGTCGCCTTCGCCGTCGGAGATGGGCAGAGCGGGGCACATCGTGTAGCAGTTGCCGCAGTACATGCAGCGTTCCTTCTTGATGGCCACGGTGTTGATCTTCTTGCCGTCGAAGTCTTCCTTGGCGGGACGCACGGCAGCCACGGGGCAGGCGGCGACGGCCAGAGGAATTTCGCAGAGCTGGTCAACCCATTCCTGGTCGATCATCGGGGGCTTTCTGTGGATGCCCACGATGCCGATGTCGGACACGTGCACGGCGCCGCACATGTTGAGGCAGCAGGCCAGGGAAATGCGCACGGGGGCGGGCAGACGATGGTTCTGGAAGTCGGAGAACACGGTGTCCATCAGGGCCTTAACCGGGCCGGAGGCGTCGGTGGCGGGGGTGTGGCAGTGCAGCCAGCCCTGGGTATGCACGATGTTGGTCACGCCGGCACCGGTGCCGCCGATGGGGAACTTGTAGGAGCCGCCGGCGAACTTGCGGGAAGCAAGATCGGCCTTGAGTTCTTCAAGAACCTTGGGATCGGTCACCATGAACTCGATGTTGTTACGAGTGGTGAAACGGACGTGTCCGTCGCAGTACTTGTCGGCGATTTCGCAGATTTCGCGAATGTGCACGGTGGTCATGGTACGGGCGCCGCCGCAGCGGACGGTGTATACCTTGTCACCGCTTTCGGCCACGTGCATGAGCACGCCGGGTTCCAGAATTTCGTGATACAGCCACTTGCCGAAGTTCTTGGCAATGACCTCAGGGAAGAAGGAGTCGTACTTGCGGGGTCCGATATCGGAGATACGACCTTCCATGGGTTTTGCAGGATTATAACCGGAAGAAATAAAAGCCATTTTTGCTCTCCTCTCTGATTAGCGCAGGTGACGCTGACGGTAAGCAGCGATGTCACGGGTCCAGCCGCCGGGCACGTCCTCTTCCTTGAAGAGAATGTAGGGGTTCGTGCGGGGCTCGATGACGTGCTGAGGAATGGCCGGAATTTCGGTCACTTCAAGCAGCTTCTGGAAGGAGAGACGCTTGATGGTTTCGCCAACACGTTCGCGGTTCTTGCCTTCTTCCATCCACCAGTCCCAGATCTTTTCGATGACGGACTTGATTTCGTCGAAGGGTTCTTCCGCGGGAATGAAGGGAACGAGCAGGGAGCCCATCTGAGCGCCGTCGAGAATGGGGGCCTTGGCGCCGACCAGGATGGAGGCACCGCGGTCGTCGCCGATATGCAGAGCGCGGGGCATGGTGTTGATGCAGTGCATGCAGCGCACGCAGTTGGAGGTGTCGATGGACAGCTTGTTTCCATCCCAGCTCATGCAGTGGGTCGGGCAGAGGTCGATGACTTCTTTCTGCAGGTCGAACTTGCCCCAGTCGCGACCGGAGTGGGCGCCGGCATTGGGCTTGAAGCCTTCTTCACCGGCCACATAGGCCTTCACGGCTTCCTGGTCGATCTTGATGTCGTCCTTCCAGGTGCCGACCACGGCGAAGTCGGAACGGGCCATGGCGGCCACGCAGCCGTTCGGGCAACCGTCGAACTTGAACTTGAACTTGTAGGGGAAGGCGGGACGATGCAGTTCGTCCTGGTAGTCCTGGGTCAGCTGATAGCAGGCGAGCTGGGTGTTGTAGCAGGCGTATTCGCAGCGGGACATACCCATGCAGGCGGCAGGCGTACGCAGGTTGGATCCGGAACCGCCGAGGTCCACTTCCATCTTGTGGGTCAGTTCGTAGAAGATTTCTTCGAGCTGAGGAGTCTGGGTGCCGATGAGCACCATGTCGCCGGTGGAACCGTGCAGGTTGGTCAGACCGGAACCGCGCAGATCCCAGATGTCGCAGATGCCGCGCAGGTATTCGGTGCTGTAGAACTTGCCGGAAGGCTGAGCCACGCGGACGGTATGGAAATGGGCCACGCCGGGGAACTTTTCGGGCTGGTCGCAGTAACGGCCGATAACGCCGCCGCCGTAACCGAACACGCCCACGATGCCGCCGTGCTTCCAGTGCGTTTCCTTGTCTTCATAGGAGAGTTCCATAATGCCCAGCAGATCCTCGGGGGCATCGCTGGGAATCTGATAATCCAAGCCCTGAGCGTTCTTGGCTCTGCTTTCGGCAAGCTGCTTGATATCAGATACAAAGCTGGGCCAGGGCCCGGATTCGAGCTGGTCCAACAGGGGGGTTGCATGTTTCGCCATTGCCTTACCTCCACATGGTTGATTATGGGTCTGTCGCTTTGCCAACCAATGAGACGGAAAAATTTCCCGTTCAGACAGAGCGACCCCTGATACACCAATACTGGGCCGGATGTGCGAGGGCACAATACGAGT
The DNA here is from genome assembly GCA_900555975.1 of uncultured Desulfovibrio sp. Lineage (GTDB taxonomy): Bacteria > Desulfobacterota > Desulfovibrionia > Desulfovibrionales > Desulfovibrionaceae > Mailhella. The sequence continues at coordinate 5,294 of USNI01000029.1, forward strand.
CCCGGCCTTACAGCGTGTAATCCCGTTACTACCCTATTTTGAAGATGAGCACAATAGCTCCGGTTCTGTTCACAAGCCGCATGAGGGAAAGTCGGCGGCAAGATTGGAAAAAATAGTGTTTTTTCAAGCGGTAATCCATAAAAATCAGTCAGTTTCGAAAGAGAGGGGGGCGGCTGATGGTTCCACTTGGGAACGAGCGGGGGACGGCATCCGTATCTTTTTTGTTAATATGATAAAAAACATGTTGAAATATAAGAAATTATTTTTGACAAAAAAAGTTCTGGCGAAAAACGGAGGAAAGTTTTTCAAGAGAAAAAAAGAACAAGTAGAGTCGTCATCACATGAATTTTTTTGAAAGAATGCACTGCGGCCGCCTTCCCGCCTCAAAATTTAAGTCAGGCATAATACTTTATTTTTAGAACGGTAACGGATAGGATGTCCCATCCCTGTCAGCAGGGACAGTCTGAGCCTGACGGCCAATCGGAGGTACAATGATTCTTTTCAAGAAAAGTTCTGAGCGCAGTCTTCCTCTGGAAGATCGGTCCGACCCCCAGCTCTACCGTGAACTTTTCCCCTATACGAGGATCGGACGCATAGGATTCGACGACACCATCATCGCCCCCCGTCCGGCTGATCCATGCTTCATCACCGACACCACCTTCCGCGATGGTCAGCAGGCCCGTCCGCCGTATACGGTGAAGCAGATAGCTCACATCTTCGATCTTCTGCACAAGCTCGGAGGCAAGAGCGGACTCATTCAGGCCTCGGAATTCTTCATGTATTCGGCCAAGGATCGCAAGGCCATAGACACCTGCCGCGCCAGAGGATACCGTTTCCCCCGCGTGACGGGCTGGATCCGCGCCAATGAGAACGATCTGCGCATCGCCAGAGACATGGAGTTCGATGAAGTCGGCATGCTGACCAGCGTTTCGGACTATCATATCTATCTTAAGCTCGGAAAGACCCGTCGTCAGGCCATGGACGATTACCTGCGCATCATCGAGCGGGCGCTTGAGTGGGGCATCGTTCCCCGCTGCCATTTTGAGGACGTCACCCGTGCGGACATCCACGGCTTCTGTCTGCCCTTTGCCTCCCGTCTCATGGAGCTGGCCCGGCAGGCGTCCATGCCCGTGAAGATCCGGCTCTGCGACACCATGGGCTTCGGCGTTCCCTACGCGGGAGCGGCGCTTCCCCGGTCGGTGCAGGGAATCGTGAGAGCCTTTACCGATGAGGCCGGCGTGCCCGGTCAGTGGCTGGAATGGCACGGACACAATGATTTTCACAAGGTGCTGGTCAACGGCGTCACGGCCTGGCTGTACGGCTGCGCTTCCGTCAACGGCGCGCTTCTCGGGTTCGGAGAACGGACGGGCAATACGCCTCTGGAAGCCCTTGTCATGGAATACATTTCGCTCACCGGCAACGACGACGTGGCCGACACCACCGTGATTTCCGAAATCGCCGAGTACTTCGTCAAGGAACTGGAATACATCATTCCTCCGAATTATCCCTTCGTGGGCAGCGACTTCAATGCCACCAGCGCGGGCGTGCACGTGGACGGACTTGCCAAGAACGAGGAGATCTACAACATCTTCGATACGGCCAAGATCCTCAATCGTCCCGTGCCCATCATCATTACCGACAAGTCCGGTCGTGCGGGCGTCGCCTACTGGATCAACAGCAATCTCGAACTGCCGGAGGAGCGGAAAGTCACCAAGAAGCATCCGGCCGTGGGACAGATCTACAACGCCATCATGCAGGCCTACGAGAACGGACGCAACACATCCTTCTCCAACAAGGAGATGCTGGCGCTGGTCAAGCATTACATGCCCGAACTTTTCGTCTCCGAACTGCAGAAGCTCAAGAGAGTGGCCAGCCGTCTTGCTTCCGGCATCATGACCCGTCTTGCCGAGGCATGCCGCGCCAGCAGAACCGAACAGGAACGCTGCGACGCCATGCAGAGCTTTGCCGATCATTATCCTTATATTCAGTTCATCACGCTTACCGATGCCCACGGCAAGCTGCTTCAGGCCGTGGTGACCGACAAGGCCAATACCGACAAGTACGGCCATCTGCCCGATCCTGGCTATGACTACTCCGACCGCGTATGGTTCAAGATGCCCATGCAGGACGGCGGACTGCACGTCACCGATCTGTATCAGTCGCAGTATACCGGGGCGCTCATTCTTTCCGTGTCCCAGGCCGTCACCGACGAAAAGGATGAGATCGTGGGGGTGCTCTGCGGTGATATCCAGCTGGAAGAGATTCTCAAGCATACCGAAGACCTGGAGGCTGAGGAAAAGAACGCCGATTCCCAGCTGTAGGATAGCGTGCCGTCTGCCCCGGCAGCTGAACCCGGATCTTTGCCGCGTCGCAAGGCAGTGCCGCTGCCGGATCCGCGTGCGGCGGACGTTCCTGTCCCAACAATCATCATGAGGAGTCTTTCATGCGGCCCATTACCACGTCGCTCTTTTCTCTGTTCAAGGTCGGGCCGGGGCCGTCCAGTTCCCATACCATAGGACCCATGACCGCCGGACGTCTTTTTGCCGGCGACTGCGCCGCACTTCCCAGGGAAGTGCTGGCCGCAGCTTCCCGCATTCGTGTCCGTCTTTTCGGTTCTCTGAGCGCCACGGGCGCGGGACACGGCACCGATGCCGCCGTTGTCGCCGGACTTCTCGGCGTGAAGCCGGAAGACTGTCCTTCCGGCCTGCTGACCAGGCTCTCCGAAGATCCGGGAAGGGAGCATCGCGTGAACATCGGGGATGCATGCGTGGTCGTTTCGCTTTCGGACATCGTTCACGATGCCGTGGTGCATAAGTATCCCTACAGCAACACCCTGGTCGCCCAGCTGCTCGACGCCCGGAACGGGGTTCTCTTCGAAAAGGCCTACTATTCCGTGGGCGGCGGATTCGTCCAGTGGGACGGATGGAAGGCTCCGGAACAGGGCGACCCGGTCTATCCCTACAGCAACATGAAGGAACTGCGTCAGATCGTGCGCAGTCAGGGACTCAATCTCTACGAAATCATGCTGGCCAATGAAATGGCCATCACGGGAGCGTCGCGTCCCGCCATCATCGAAGGACTGAACAACATTCTGGACAGAATGGAGGAATCCGTCCGCCATGGTCTTGACGGAAGCGGCTATCTTGCCGGACCGCTCAAGGTGGAGCGCAAGGCCCACATGCTCCGGGAACGTGCCCTTGCCCTCCATTCTTCTCCCGTCAAGTTTCTGGCCGGACTCAATGCCTACGCCTTCGCTGCCTCCGAGGAAAACGCTTCGGGCGGCGTCATCGTGACGGCGCCGACCTGCGGTTCCGCAGGCGTCATGCCCGCGCTCGTCTATGCCATGCGGCACGACATGTTCATCGGTGATCGTGCCATACGTGAAGGCTTTCTGGCTGCGGCTGCCGTCGGCTTCATCGCCAAGCACAACGCCAGCATAGCCGGCGCCGAAGTCGGCTGTCAGGGCGAGGTCGGCGTGGCTTCGGCCATGGCTGCGGCCATGTTCACCGACGCGCAGGGCAATCCTTCGCGCTATGTGGAAAATGCGGCGGAGGTTGCGCTGGAACATCATCTCGGCATCACCTGCGATCCCGTGGGAGGGTATGTTCAGATTCCCTGCATTGAACGCAACGCCATGGGGGCGGTCAAGGCTTTCAATGCCTCGCTCATAAGCACGGGCACCAGACCCGAGGCTCATCGCGTTTCTCTGGATGCCGCCATTGCCGCCATGGCTGAAACCGGCAAGGAGATGAGTCACAAGTTCAAGGAAACCTCCATGGGCGGCCTCGCCGTAAGCATGGTGACCTGCTGATCCGCTTCTGCGGAAAAGGCGTCGGAAGGATGTCCGAAAGCAGGTGAAAAAGCGGTTTTCCCTTCTTTCATGTTGCTTTTGATGACGTGCCGCTTCTCAGTCGTGAAGAGTTTTCGTACAATGCATGAGCGGCAGAAAGGGACGAAGAATGGTATAACGGCTGTTTTCTTCTGAAACTGCCGATAAGAAAAGGCCGCCTTGTCAGTCCTGTATGAAAAAGCTATAGTGCCCCCAAAGGAGCTGATTATGTCTTTGTTTCGCTATATAGGTCTGGTGCTTGTTCTGCTTTCCGGAGGGATGCTGGCCGGTCCGGCTCATGCGGCCTCCGCTTCCGATCCGGCCGCACAGCTGGAAGCGCTTTTAAAAGAACATCCGGAGCTGATTCTCAACGTGCTGAAGGATCACAGCGAGGATGTGCTTGATATCGTCCAGCAGGGATCGGATAAGCGTCGGCGTGCCGTGCTGCTTCGTCAGTGGGAAAACGAGATAGATCAGCCCAAGCAGGTGGCGCTTGAGGGACGCC
>USNI01000030.1 GCA_900555975.1 uncultured Desulfovibrio sp.
GCCCCGCCCCTTCCCGCCGTCTAAGCCGTACCTGTCCGGTCCAAAGATGACGGGTGGAGGGAAGAACTCCCTGTCCGACCGGACGAAGAAAAACCGACAGCGGAACGTTGTCGGGAAAAGAGAATCCATATATGGATCATTTAAACTCGAAAAACCCGTCGACGCCGAAGCGGGGACGGGATCGAGTCCTTACGGAGAAGGATCTTACTTGCCCAGCTTCTTGATGAGGGTGCGGACGGTATCGGTCATCTCGGCGCCCTTGCTGATCCAGGCCTGGAGCTTTTCATTGTCGATGCTCAGGGTGCCGGGGTTGGTGTTGGGGTTGTAGTAGCCCAGAAATTCCAGCGGACGGCCGTCGCGACGGCTGTCACTGTTGATGGCCACGATACGGTAGAAGGGGCGCTTCTTGGAACCAGAGCGGGTCATTCTCACTTTAACGGACATATCTCACTCCTGATAGGATAGGCAGCGGGGCTACCTTTTTTTGTTTTTACGTTTCTGTTTGTCGCGTTTCTTCTTGGTAGCGGATTTTCCGCTGCCTGGTATTCCGGGCACTCCGCCGGGAAGCCCCGGCATACCGCCCATTCCCGGCAGCCCGCCCATGCCGGGCAGACCACCCAAGCCCGGCATGCCGCCCAGCCTGTTCATCATGCCCTGGGGAACACGCGGCATATGACGATTGGGCTGCATCATGGACTGCATCATCTTTTTCATTTGCTCGAACTGGCGCAGCAGCATGTTCACGTCCTGCACCCTTGTTCCCGAGCCTCTGGCGATGCGCGCCCTGCGACTGCCGTTGATGATGTCCGGGTTGCGGCGCTCCTGACTGGTCATGGAGTTCAGAATGGCTTCCGTTCTGTTCAGCTCCTTCTCATGGCCGCTCATGTCGCCGAGCTTGCCGGCAAGACCCCCGAGACCGGGGATCATCTTCATGAGGGATTCCAGAGAGCCGAGCTTGCGCATATGGCGCATCTGTGTACGGAAGTCTTCCAGATCGAACTTGGCCTTCTGCATCTTTCTGGCAAGAGCCTCGGCCTCTTCGGCTTCCATTTCGCTCTGTGCCTTTTCCAGCAGGGTGAGCACGTCGCCCATGCCGAGGATGCGTCCTGCAACACGGTCGGGATGGAAGACTTCCATTTCGGAAAGCTTTTCGCCCATACCGACAAATTTTACCGGTGCGCCGGTGACCGACTTGATGGAGAGAGCTGCACCGCCTCTGGCGTCGCCGTCCATCTTGGTGAGGACCACGCCCGTGATGCCGAGATGATTGTTGAACGATTCGGCAACGGTCACGGCGTCCTGACCGGTCATGGCGTCTGCCACGAACAGGATTTCCTGCGGGTGCACGGCATCCTTGATGGCCACGAGTTCCTGCATCAGAGGCTCGTCCACATGGAGACGGCCGGCAGTGTCGAGGATGACCACGGTGCACTGTTTTTCCCGTGCGTCCTCCACGGCCGCGCGGGCGATGTCCACGGGATTCATGTCCGGCGTGGAATCAAAGCAGGGAATGTCGAGCTGCCTGGCCAGCGTGCGGAGCTGATCGATGGCGGCGGGCCGGTACACGTCGGCAGGCACGAGATAGGGACGCATCTTCTGCTTGCGCAGAAGAAGAGCGAGCTTGCCCGACGACGTGGTCTTGCCCGAACCCTGAAGACCGACCATGAGAATGACGGCAGGCTGTGCACCCTGCAGCTTCAGGTCGGTATCGTCGCCGCCGAGCAGCTTGACCAGTTCGTCGTGAACGACCTGGATGACCTGCTGAGCGGGAGTGACGCCTTTCATGACCTGCACGCCGAGAGCGGCCTCGCGCACGCGATCCACGAATTCCTTGACGATCTTGAAGTTTACGTCGGCTTCGAGAAGCGCGAGGCGGACTTCACGCAGAGCGTCCTGGATGTTGGATTCCGTGAGCTGGGCGCGGCCGCTGAGATTGCGGAACACGCCGGAGAGTCGGTCTGTCAGACTTTCGAACATTGCATTTCCCGTTCTTATGACTTGGAACTAAGAACCGTTACGCAACTTTTCATCGCAAGTCAAGTCAAACATGCCGTCAAACGACCGGGATCATCCCTCTCCGGAAGGGGATCTGCCTCTTGCTCTTACAGGCCGCGGCGGGTATTCTGTGTTCTCCATACGAAAACGTATTTCAGGAGCTGTCATGTCTGTCATCATGGGTACCGCCGGGCATATCGACCACGGCAAGACGTCGCTCATCAGGGCGCTTACGGGTATAGACTGCGATCGCCTTGGCGAAGAAAAGCGTCGCGGCATCACCATCGAACTTGGTTCCGCCTCCGCGGCCCTTCCCGGAGGCGAACGGATGGGCATCGTGGACATGCCCGGACATGAACGTTTCGTCCGCACCATGGTGGCCGGAGCTTCCGGCATAGATTTCGTGCTGCTGGTCATTTCCGCCGACGAGGGGGTCATGCCGCAGACGCGGGAACATCTGGAGATATGCACGCTGCTCGGCGTGCGTCACGGCATTGTCGCCCTCACCAAGATCGACATGGTGGATGAGGAAATGCTGGAGCTGGCGACGGAAGACGTGAAGGAGTTTCTGAAAGGCACGTTTCTCGAAAGCGCCCCCATTTTTCCCGTGTCCTCCGTCACGGGACAGGGGCTTGATGCGCTTCGTGCCGCCATTGTGGAGCAGAGTCGCCGGCAGCCCAGACGCCGTTCCGATCTGTTCCGACTCCCCGTGGATCGCGTGTTTTCGCTGAAAGGGCACGGTACCGTCGTCACGGGTACGCTGGTTTCCGGCTCCGCACAGTGCGGGGACGAGGTGGAACTGCTGCCGAGCGGAAGAATTTCGCATATCCGCAGCATTCAGAGCCATGGTCAGGGCATGGAAACCGCCGAGGCCGGACACCGCATTTCCCTGAATCTGCACGGCCTGTCCGTGGAGGACATCAGTCGGGGGGACGTCGTCACTCATACGGGGACCATGAAAAATTCCAGACGCTGGATCATAGAGCTGACCTGTCTGAAGTCCTCTCCCCGCGGCTTGCGGCATCGCGGCGAGATTCATTTTCATCACAGCGCCCGGGAGCTTGCGGCCCGCCTGTATTTTTATGACCGCGACCGCCTTGAGCCGGGCGAAACCGCACTCGCGGAAGCCCACTTTTCCGAACCCGTGGCAGGCATTTTCGGCGACCGCTGCATCATACGAGCCTTCTCTCCCCTGCGTACGGTGGCGGGCGGATCCATTCTCTCCCCTTTGGATACGGCTCCCCGCCGCAGTCATGTCGACGAGAACATGAGAGCGCGTCTTCTTGCTCTGCCCGATGCCGATGAGGAAACCCGCATCGGCGTCCAGCTGGAACTTTCCGGACGCTTCGGCGCCACGCAGGCAGATCTTTCCATTCTGACGGATCTCGGTCGGAAGTCGCTGGAGAAGCATTTGCAGGCCATGTCCGGCAAGGGAAGCGCCTTCTGCTGGGACAAGGACGCAAAAAGCTGGATCTCTCCGGTCTGGCTGGACAGCCTGCTGGAGCGCGCGCTTGCAGCGGCGGAAGCCTTCCATAAGAAGAATCCCCTGGAGAGCGGCATGGCCAAGGGCGTCATACTGGCGGGCATGGGAACCGCCGTGCCGCCGAAGCTGGCGCATTATGTGCTGGAGAAGCTCGTCCGGTCGGGGCGTCTGGTGGCAGAGGGCGAGCTGCTTCGCCTGCCGGAACACAAGGTTTCTCTGGCGGACGATCAGCAGGCGCTGAAGGAGGCGCTTCTCAAGGCGCATCAGGCCTCGCCGCTCATGCCGCCGAACCATACGGAACTTTTTGCCGAACTCGGCATCACCGCGCGTCAGGCCCAGCCCATCTTCAAGCTGCTGGTGGCGGAAGGTTCCCTCGTGAAGATCAAGGAGGATCTTTATTATCTGTCCTCCGTCATGGATGAACTGCGCGGCAAGGTGCGGGACCATCTGCAGACGCACAGTGAAATCACTCCCGGTGATTTTCGTGACCTCTCTGGTATTTCACGAAAAAACGGCATAGCTCTGCTTGAGCATTTCGACAAGGAGCAGCTTACCATGCGCGTAGGAGACAAACGGGTGCTGCGCGGCAGGAGCGCATGATCATGCCGGTAGTGGTCGCTCTGGACTTTGAAACGGCCGACAAGTATGCCGACAGCGCCTGTGCGCTGGGAATGTCCCGCATTGAGGACGGGCGCGTGGCCGCCAGCTGGTACAGTCTTATCCGTCCGCCCCGTCCCGAGGTCCATTTTACGGAAATCCATGGCCTTACCTGGGAGATGCTGAAGGATCAACCCTCCTTTGCCGAACTCTGGCCGGAGATCTCAGCGTTTCTCCGTGGAGCGACGCTGCTTGCGGCACACAATGCCAGCTTCGACAGACGCGTCCTTCGAGGCTGCTGCCATGCTGCCGGCGTCGAGGCTCCGGCGCTTCCCTTTGTCTGCACCGTCAGAGGCTCAAGGAGAGGTCTGCGGCTGCCCCATCACAGGCTCAACGATGTCTGTGCCTGCCTGGGGATTGAGCTTGATCATCACAATGCCGCTTCCGATGCTCTGGCTGCGGCCAGAATCTATCTTCATCTCCGTTCCATCGGATTGTCGGATGAGGATATGATGCTGAAAGGGAAGGGGCAGTGAACGGCATGTTTTTTGCTTTCTGTGCCTTGGGGCCGGAAACGGAGATACTGCTTCGAAAAGGAAAAAGATCGATTAAAAGAATGGGAATCCGGCCGGAATGGGATTTTTCAAAGTTAAAACGTTCTGAAAGACGCGTCGGCATCTTGCCCTGACATCCCCCGCAGGTCTATATTGACCGGAGCAAATATGTAGTGTGAGGTTGCCATGATCATAGAATGTCCCTCCTGCCGGTTCAGACGAGATGTGCCCGCGGCGTCCATACGTCCCGGTAAGAAATACAAAGTGACCTGCCCCCGCTGCTCGGGCGTCTTTTATTTTTCTCTGCCTGAAGAGGAAAACCCTCCGTCGGAAGAACACGACGACAGTCCTGTTGCTGCTGCGCAGACACCGGACAGGAGCGAGACCGTCACCGGAGAAAAGCCCTCCGTGCCGCATCTGTCCACGGAGCAGGAGGGCGATGATCCGCTGCCTCCCGGAGCGCAGATTCCTCAGTTCAACCGGGAAGAGCCCGTGTCCGAAAAGCAGGAGGAACAGCCTGAGCAGAAGCAGGAGGAACAGCCTCAGCGCCCCGTCGGTCTTCTGGAACGCTGGCGGAGCATGCGCGAGCATGTGCGCCAGTATGACGAAGGGCAGGAGGAACCGGCATCCCGGAATGACGGACGTCCTGACGGCGCCCCCTGGGAAAGTCCGGAATATTATGGATTCTGGGGCAGCTTTTCCCGTACGCTGCTGGGAGTGCTCTTCCATGCGCCGGACTTTTTCCGTCATGTCCGCTGCAATTTTTCCGTCATCCGTCCCATTCTTTTTTATGTGCTGCTCACGCTGTTTCAGATGCTTGCCTCAAGACTGTGGTCCATGAAGGCGCTCAGAGAGCTGACGGCCACCGCTACGGATCCCCAGACTCTGGCCATGGCCGAAGCGCTGATGAAAACCATGAATCTGCCGCTCATGCTTCTGGTCACGCCGTTCTTCTCCATTTTTCAGGCGGTGATTCTTGCGGGACTGTATCATCTGATGATCCGTATGGTTCAGCCGGACAGAGCGGATTTTGCCACGACATTGCGGGTGGTATGCTACAGCGCCGCACCGCTTGTTCTGTGCATCGTACCGATGGTGGGCAGTCTGATCGCTTCCATCTGGTTCGTGGCCGCAGCCTTCATCGGCTGCAAGTTCGCGCTGAATCTTTCCTGGTCGCGGACCGTACTGGCGCTGCTGCCGCTCTATATCCTGGAATTTGCGCTGGTTTCCCAGATACCCGCATTCATGGCAGGCATGTAGGCTGAAAGGTCATGAAAGAAGAAAGAGGGCGGATTCGAAAGAATCCGCCCTCTTCAGATACAGGGACTCCGGGGGCGTCATCCGTGCAGCGGGTGCGATGGATGCGGGACCTTCTTGGTCGCGTCTTTACGTGCCGGAAAAGGCCTTCCGGTGCTGCGTTCGGAATGCCGGGGCAGGACCGTTGAGAAAAAGGATGCGGCTGATGAAGTCCTGTGGCCTCTTCGTTTATCCGGAAAAGAATCCCGTGATCTTCAGAAACACGAGACAGAGTCCGAGCATGATCAGGCAGGCCGTCATGAGAATGAGATTGGAGAGAAACTTCATGGCATCTCCGAAGGGAAGCGGCTTTGCGGCCTGGCATCCGGGAAAGGCTATTTCCCCGTGTTTCTGAGCGCCGCCCGATATTCACGGACGGCCCGATTGTGCTCTGAAAGGGTTCGGGAGAACGTATGCCCCCGGTCACGGCCGGTGGCCACGAAATAAAGATACTCGTGTTTTTCCGGATTGATGGCTGCCTTGAGTGCGGATGAGCCGAACGAACATATGGGGCCGGGGGGAAGTCCCGGGTTCTGATAGGTATTATAGCGGTTGTTTTTGTTTTCCAGGTGACTGCGCAGCAGCGGCCCTTCAAAGTTCTGTCCCAGCCCGTAGATCACCGTGGGATCGGCCTGAAGAAGCATGTTCTTTTCCAGCCGGTTGGCGTAGACTCCGGCCACGCGTGCCCGTTCTTCCGGTACGCTGGTTTCCTTTTCCACGATGGATGCCAGTATGACGAAGCGTTTCAGCTCCTCCGCAGACGGACGTTTTCCGTTCGGCCAGAGCTTGTCCGCCTTCTGCCAGAACATTCCCACAAGCCGGTTGGCCACGGATCTTGCCGCATCCTTGTCCATCTCTCTCGGCCGGGGCAGCAGATAGGTCTCAGGGAAGAGGAATCCTTCGGCCGAGTCGAAGGGAATGCCCCAGTGACGCAGAAAGGCGGGATCGTGTATGACAGACGTGAAGTCCACGGCCCGGCAGAAACCGCCTTCTTCCACAAGCCTGGCCACCTCCCACCAGGTCAGCCCCTCCCGTATCGTCAGGCGGTAGAGCATGGCCTTGCCCGAGACCAGCATGTCCAGCACTTTTTCCGGCAGCCAGCCGGTGCTTACCAGAAAGCGTCCGGCCTGAAGGTTGCGGCTTTTTTCCATGTAGCGGGTCAGCAGCTGAAAGCGCAGGGCATCGGTAACGACGCCTTCCTTTTCCAGCATGGCGGCAACCTGGGCCAGCGTCATGCCCGGTTCGATGTCCACGATAAGACTTTTGCCCGGGGTTTCCGGGGGCGTGTCCAGAAAGTTGCGGGCGTCATGCCATACATACAGACCTGCCGCCACGCACAACACAAGAAGCAGCGTCAGAATCCACAGAAGAATGCGGCGCTTTTTGCGCGGCGCTTTTGGTTCTTCGGCAGGCGTTTCACCTTTGACGGGCGCATCCTGCTTCGTTTCGTTGTCGGTTTCCGGCGCGGGCCGGGAAGTGTCGTCGTCCGGGGTTCTCTGATCCTGACTCATGCAGGCAGTCTCCTTTCTTCAGGCTGATCCAGGAAGCTCTCAAGAATGAGCACGGCGGCCTGCTGATCCACCACCTTCTTCACTTCACGAAATCCCATGCCGAAGTCATAGAGCTCATGTTCCGCAGCCGCGCTGCTGAGCGCTTCGTTCATCCAGTAGATCGGCAGGCTGGTGCGGCGTTTCAGCGATTCCACAAAATGGCGTACCTGTACGGTGGTGAGGCACTCCGTTCCGTCGGTATACAGGGGCAGGCCCACCACGATGGCTTCGGCCTGTTCCTTTTCCAGCAGCGCCAGAAGTTCGGCAAAGAAGGCGGCCTTCGTTTCCCTTTTCAGCGTGCACCGGGGAAAGGCAAAGTTTCCGTCCACGTCGGAGACGGCAATGCCGACACGCTTGAGTCCGTAGTCGATGGCAAGATATTTCATGATGCTATAGTGTCAGAAGACCGGGGGCGACAATGCGCATCGTCAGCATGACGATGCTGACGCACAAAAGTGCCCATACTCCTGCCAGCACATCGTCGATCATGATTCCCCATCCTGAAGGCAGCCAGCTCTCCGATGCGTGAACAGGCCAGGGCTTGAGAATGTCGAAAAGCCGGAAAAAGAAGAAGGGAATGAGCAGAAAAACGGCATCCTTCCAGGTAGAGGCCGCGGAAAAGCCTCCAAGGCAGAGCATGGTCACCCATTGTCCCACGAGTTCGTCGATGACTACGCATCCCGGATCCTGTCTGCCAAGCAGTACTTCCGCGCGGGAAGCGGCGAAACCTCCCATGAGAAAGAGCAGCAGGAGCAGGCCGAGTCTCCAGGGCAGGCTCAGAGGAAGGAAGATGAAGGGAGAAAGAAGGACGGCCAGGAAGGAGCCGGCTGTCCCGGGAGCCTTCGGAAAAAGGCCGGCTGGGCCGAGCCGGCAGAAATGAAGAATCAGAGTATCTAAAAAAGTCATGCATAACTCCGTATCGGCAGAACTGGAAATCAGGATAGAAGCTCGGGCTGTTCTTGGCAAGGGGAGAGACGGGGAGTTGAAGCGAGGACGTACGCGGAAAATCGGGTGGCATTCAACCTTTTTCTTGTCATCCTTTTTCAGTGCTGATACGAAAGACGTGTGCCCGGGTGGCGAAACTGGTATACGCAAGGGACTTAAAATCCCTCGTCCGCAAGGACTTGCGGGTTCAAGCCCCGCACCGGGTACCATACTGATGAGTTAAGGTCTCATGGTCTTTTATAAAAGACATGGGACCTTTTTATATATGTATCATATTGAGTTGAAATTCATGCATAAATACAAAAACTGTTATATATGCATACATTGTGTGATGATCTGTATGGCGCATGAAAGAGGATGATATATATAAAAGAATAATGTGCATATATATGTTTGTTATTATTTAAATATAAAAATTCATCAGATGCGATGGTTGCAGAAAATTTTTTAATGTAGTCCGAACGGAGGAAGATAAAGGGGCGCCGATCTGAGTTTTCAGATCGGCGCCCTGCTGTACGGATGTGAGATCAGTGGTTGCAGACGACCCGTTTCCCGGCAACGGTTCAGTTCTTCAGGCTGTGAATGGGCGCAGGGATGCGGCCGCCGAGATTGATGAAGGCGGAAGCGTCGCCGGTATTGACGGGAATGATCTTGGCCTGCCCGAGAAGGCCGCCGAAGATGGCGGTTTCTCCCACGCCCTTGCCCGGGACGGGGATGACACGCACGGCGGTGGTTTTCGTGTTGATCATGCCGATGGCCATTTCATCGGCAATGAGTCCGGAAATGGTGGTGGCCGGGGTATCACCGGGAATGGCGATCATATCGAGACCGACGGAGCAGACGCTGGTCATGGCTTCCAGTTTTTCCATGGTGAGCGCACCGCTGTTGGCTGCGGCCTCGATGCTGGAGTCTTCGGACACGGGTATGAAGGCACCGGAAAGGCCGCCTACGTGGGAGGAGGCAAAAACGCCGCCTTTCTTCACGGCGTCGTTGAGCATGGCGAGCACGGCGGTGGAACCGGGAGCGCCGATGGAGGAAAGGCCGACGCTCTGAAAGATTTCACCCACGGAGTCGCCGACGGCGGGAGGCGGCGCCAGAGAAAGGTCGGCCACGCCGAAGGGCAGATGCATGC
>USNI01000031.1 GCA_900555975.1 uncultured Desulfovibrio sp.
TGTACACGTTGGCCGGGGAGGAACCGGAAATGGTGCCGAACAGGGCGGAGGCAAAGATGGCCACCTTGGCCGGACCGCCCTGGGATTTTCTGGTGAGCAGGCAGGCCAGATCCATGAAAATGCTGCTCATGTTGCTGCGTTCAAGAAACGCGCCGAACATGATGAAGGCAAAGATCATGGTTGCGCCGGTGGCGAGACAGGTGCCGAAAATGCCGTCGGAAAGCAGAAATTCCATTTCAATGAGTCTGTCGTAGGAAATGCCGTTATGACCGATGGCGGACGGCAGATAGGAGCCGAACAGACCGTAGAGGAGAAAGGCCAGAGCTACGCAGAACAGCGGAAAGCCCGTGGTCCTGCGGGTGATCTCGAGCACCAGAAGAATGCAGGCCGTACCGAGGACGAGATCAACGTTCGTGACTTCATCCACATACACGATGCGGTTGAGCAGATTTTCCAGCTCCACATAGAAATAGCATCCGATGGCTATGGCTATGGCGCATAGAATGAGATCCATGCCGATGAAGATGACCGGTTCTTCCTTTCCTTTGTATTTTTTCAGAGGCGGTACGAGAAGAAACACCAGCACCATGATGGCGGAAAGATGAATGCCGCGCAGCAGGGGCGGCTCAAGGATAAAGAATCCGCCGGTAAAGAGGATCTGGAAAATGGCGAGCGCCACACCCACGGCATAGGCAACGGGCTTGAGGCAGGCTCTGTTGACGGAAAGTTTCACGACTGACTCCTTTCACTGGAAAATAAGCTGAGCACCCGGAAGAAAAAACGGACACTTGTACCTTTTTATGCAAAGTATGTGCCAATGCAGCCATTTTTCTGAAATGAAAGGATTTTCTTGAAAAAACAGATAATACGCCAATAAAGAAAAATGAAGCTTTTGCTAAAAAATATGTCCAACTCTTGGACATGCGACAATCTACATGACCAAAAATTGGACATATACAACATGATATTCAGTTGAATTGTTCTTTTATGCACAAAATCCTTTTTCCGGGCGATCTATAGACGGAGAGCAGTCTTGAACCCTCCCTCGACGGCCGTCATGATCTTGCCGACTTTGGAACAGTCTCCTGCAGACAGGAAGGGAATGCCGGCTTCACGGAGTTCGCAGGCGAGGATGCGGTTCGGACGGTATCCGACGGCGACGACGATGGAGGAGAAGGGACCGAGCAATGTTTCCATGCCTTCCTCGTCCTTGACCCGGACGGTACGCTCAGATGTTATTTCCATGACCTGAGTGCCGGTAAGCATGTTGACGGCCCGCTCCTTCAGACGGATGAGCAGATATCGGCGGGTTCTTACTTCCATATCCCTGGCGATGTCGGGCTGCATTTCCAGCAGCGTGACGGCTTTCCCCTGTTCAGAAAGCATGTCAGCGGTTTCCGCGCCTATGAGACCGCCTCCGATGATCAGCGGATTGCTTCCTGTATCCTTTCCGTGCAGTGCGTCGGAAGCCGTCATGGCACCTTGAACGCGACAGAATCCCGGAAAGACAGGCTGACTGCCTGTGGCAAGAATCACGGTGTCGGGGTTTTCCTTCTTCACCAGTTCGACGGTTGCTTCCTCATGGAGGCGCACCGTTACGCCGGCCAGGGACAGAGCCTTGTCGTAATAGTCCATAATGAGGTTGATGTCCTCTTTGTATGGGGGCAGACAGGCCGTGTTGAGAAGGCCTCCGAGCTTTCCGTCTTTTTCCAGCAGCGTTACTTTGTGGCCACGTCTGGCGGCCACAAGGGCTGCTTCCATGCCGGCAGGACCTGCGCCGATGACCATGACGTTCTTCGGAGCGGCCGAGGGAGACAGATCGTAGGCCTTTTCCAGACCGGAGAGAGGATTCAACGCACAGCCTATCCCTGTACCGCGCGCCGCGCCTCCCACGCATCCCTCATTGCAGGAGATGCAGCGGATGACGGGAGCGTGGGTATATTGTACCTTTTCAGGCAGGAAGGGGTCGGCAATGAGGGGACGTCCCATGGCGACAAGATCGGCCTTTTCCTCTTCAAGGACCTTTTCCGCCACATGCTCATCGGTGATGCGCCCTGCAACGATGACGGGAACGGCGGCCCTGATGCTTTCCCGTATGCTGGCGGCAAGCTCGGCATTGCAGGCTCTGGGAACGCAGGAAGGCGCGGATACCATGAAGTTCGTTTCGCGCAGTCCTATGGAGACATGAAGACCGTTGATGCCCTCCGCAACCAGGGCTGCGGCAAGCGCCCTGGAATCTTCCAGCGTGATGCCTCCGGAGACACCTTCTACGGCGCTCATCCGGTAGGTGATCGGAAAATCATTGCCTACCCGGCGTCGTACTTCACGGTAGACTTCCAGAGCAAAGCGCATGCGGTTTTCCAGAGAGCCTCCCCAGGCATCCCGGCGGCGATTGGTATAGGGAGAGAAGAACTGGCTGATGAGATAGCCGTGGGCTCCGTGCAGTTCTATGGCGTCCAGTCCTGCCTCTCTGGCCCGGACGGCGGCGTCACCCCATGCGGAAATGAGCATGGCTATTTCCTCTTCGGAAATTTCTCGCGTATCCGTGTAGGAAGTGAGTCCGGGAATGGACGATACCACGAGAACGGCCTGACCGGATGCCGTCGAATTGGCGGCACGGCCGCCGTGCTGGAGCTGAATGGACACTCGTGCTCCATGACGTTTCATGCGGGCTGCCATGTCCTTCAGTCCGGGAATGCTCCGGTCGCTGGCAAGACCGAGACCGCGGGTGAAGGAATTGCCGGAAGGATGAATGTAGGTCGCCTCCACCGTGACAAGACCGGCTCCACCCATGGCGCGGGCCTCATAATAGTTGATCATGCGCTCGGTGACCGTGCCGTCCGCCGCTGCGAACTTCGTGGACATGGGAGGAAAAACGATGCGGTTCTTCAGCGTGAGCGAACCGAGCTGAACGGGAGAAAAAAGCTTCATGAGCGGCTCCATCATGAAAAAAGGAAAAATATATTCTTAACCTTGATCGGATTGCAATAATCATGCCAGCGGTTATGATGGCCTGATTGCTGTGATTCCAAAAGGATAGGTGAAATCTTAATGACTAAAAAATGGACATGTATGAATAGACATGTCCAGAGGCCGCGTGTATGTTTGACATTGACCGTCGAACAGAGGAGTTTTCATGGATATTCAGAGCAGACGCGATGCCATATACCGTGAATGGGAACATTTTCAGCGTGGGGAGACGGTGGATACGACCGTCATAGCCCCGTATATTCTTCGCTCATGGCAGCGGTGCCGTCTGCTGCACGTGGATCCCGACGAGACCAGCCGGCGCAGACTTGAGCCGCGGGAACTGGACAAGGTGCTGCAGAAGAATGCTCTCATCATTCACATTGCCCGGGGCCTCATGGAGAGACTCTACAGTCCCATAAGTTCCTCGGCGAGCCTCATTTCCATCGCCGACGCGGACGGCGTCATTCTTTCCTGTCTGCGCGACGAAAAGAAGAGCTATCCCATACCCAACATTGAGCCGGGCAGCATTGCGCTGGAAACTTCTTCGGGCAGCAACGCCGTCAGCATCTGTCTTGTGGAAAAGCGGCCTGTGGAAACATGGAGTGCCGAACATTACTGTCGTCAGCTCCACAACTGGTACTGCGTGGCTGCGCCCATATGGAATACCAGTCATGAGCTTGTTGCCGCGCTTAACGTCACGCTGCCATGGGATATGTTTCACAATCATACGCGCGGCATGGTTGAAAGTGCGGCCTATGCCATTTCCGAGCAGCTTCGACTGCATTATCTGCTGGAGGATCAGCGCGTCATCTTCGAGATGATGGACGAGGGGCTTGTGGTGCTCGACAGCAGTGGAGATATCCGTTTCATCAACAAGAAGGCGCAGCAGATGCTTTCTCTCGTCAGCTGGAACAGCGCCCAGCATATCAGCGACATCATTCTTTCCCGGGACATTCTGCGGGCCATCATGTCGGAAAAGGCCAGTTTCAGCGATCAGGAGGCGCTGCTTCAGCTCAAGACAGGCACGTTGAGCTGCATGCTTTCCGTTTCCTGTACGGGAGAGAGCGACAGTCGAGTGGTCACGCTGCGGGAAGTGAAGAGGATGAAGGAATCGGCAGCCCGTGTCACCGGTGCCAAGGCCGTGTTCACCTTCAATCATATCGTCGGGGCTGCTCCGGCGTTCCAGAACGTCATCGAGCAGGCCAGGAAGGCGGCCAAAAGCGATGCCACCACCCTCATTCTTGGCGAGAGCGGAACGGGCAAGGAACTGTTCGCGCAATCCATGCACAACGCCAGCAGTCGCGCAACAGGCGCCTTCATCACGGTGAACTGCGGCGCGCTTCCCCGCGAACTCGTGCAGAGCGAGCTGTTCGGCTATGACGAGGGAGCCTTCACCGGAGCAAGTCGTCTCGGCAAGCCGGGCAAGTTCGAACTGGCCGACAACGGTACGATTTTTCTTGATGAAATAGGGGAAATGCCCATGGATGCGCAGGTTTCCCTGCTGCGTCTGCTGCAGAACGGCGAAGTGACCCGCGTGGGTAGCAAGTATACCCGTCAGGTCAATGTGCGCGTCATTGCTGCCACCAACCGCAATCTTCAGGAGTCCATACGGGAAAAATCATTCCGCGAAGATCTTTATTACCGGCTCAACGTGTTTTCTCTCTGCATCCCTCCCCTGAGGGAGCGAGTCTCCGACATCCGTCTGCTGACCCAGCATTTTCTTGCACATTTCATGCTGACGCAGAACAATCCCGAGCTGCGCATGACGGAAGAAGTCCTGCGCATTCTGGAAAGTTATTCCTGGCCCGGCAACGTTCGAGAGCTTGAGAATACCGTGGAGCGCATGGTCTTCATGGCTCCTG
This sequence comes from uncultured Desulfovibrio sp., assembly GCA_900555975.1. Classification (GTDB taxonomy): domain Bacteria; phylum Desulfobacterota; class Desulfovibrionia; order Desulfovibrionales; family Desulfovibrionaceae; genus Mailhella. The sequence continues at coordinate 4,833 of USNI01000031.1, forward strand.
AATCCGGTCTCATCGATGTGGAGTCTGTCCCCGTCAACATCATTCACGGTGTCAGAGGCGGACAGACAGCGGAAAAGAACTCAATAACATCGGGAGTCCTTCAGGTGCAGGAGCGGGAAAGCATTCTCCGCGTTCTTCAGGAGTGCGGAGGCAACATCCGGGCTGCCGCCAGAAAGCTGGGCATATCACGCAGCGGCCTGTACGTGAAAATGAAGAAATTCGGCATTGCTCCAGATCTGTGCCGGTAGTGTCGGAACGTTTTCCGGAGTCTTTCCGTTGGATGCCGGCGCAAAACAGGATGGTTCCGACATCTCCGGGATCCTGCCCGCAAGGGAGGCGGCACGGAAGGAAAGGCGGAAAAAGAATGAGGGGCGGGGCGAAAAGCTCTGATCAGGACGGACATGCCGCGTCATGTTTTTCTTTGCCGTCAACCGTTTCCTTGGTCTTCCACCGGTCGTGCATCCAGAACCACTGTTCCGGTCTTTCACGAATGAATTTTTCTATGGCCTGAGTATAGAAGGTCGCCGCAATTTTGATCTGTTCTTCGCGGGATCCTTCCAGAAGGGCCGTATCGAGAGGCTCCTGAAGATGGAATACGTAGTCTTTGCCGTCACGAACGAGAACTACGGGCCAGATAAGGGCCTTTGCCCGCACGGCGAGCAGCGCCGGTCCCATGTTCACGGCGGCCACCTCATTAAGGAAAGGCAGAAATTCCGCTTCCGTTGAGGAGGTGTTGTGATCCACGAGGAAGGCGACGATGCCTTTTTTATGCAAAGCCCGGATCACGCTCATGGCGGCATTGCGATGGCCTATCATATCGGCGCCTGTGGCTTCCCGGCAGGACGCGATGAATTCCTGCACGGCCTCGTCATGGTACCGTCGCACCACGACCATGCGTGGCCTTGGCGGCGCATAGAGCTGTCCGAGCATGGAGGCAAGAAGCTCCCATGAGCCGAAATGAGCAGTGGCTGCCACGATGGGGCGATCGCATTCACGCAGTCTCTGCATGAGCTGCGGCGAGGCTATGCGCAGTCGCGGTGAATCCATGCCGAACGATCCGGTGAGCAGAATTTCCATGAAGGAGCGACCGGTGTGGCAGAAGCTGGCATGGGCCGTCGTTTCGGCCTGGCGTCTGTCCATGCCGAGGTGGCGCATGATGTTGCTGACGGCAAGTTCCCGGCGGGAAGGCACAAGATACCAGATGAGATGACCTATCATGTTGCCGAGTACTGCCGTTCCGGAAAAGCCCGTAAGGCGGAGCAGGGATCCTGCTGCGCAGAGCAGATGAAAACGTAGGCGGTCCTTTCTGGTCATGCCGTGACTCCGCAAGCAAATCCTTCGGCCAGTTCATGCAGTTCTTTCTCCAGGCGTTCCCGGGCGCGTAGTATGGTACTTTCCTCTATGTCGGGAATTTCCTTCATGCCTTCATCCCAGGCATGGCCGAATCGGATATCGACACCGGAGAAGGGAAGAGGAATCTGAAATCTGTCCCATGTCGGGCAGCGCAGGGCATGATGCGCACGGATGCGCACGGGCATGATGCGGGCATTGGTGCGGTTGGCCAGAAAAAACGCTCCTTCCTTGCTTTTGTGTCGCGGCCCTGCGGGACCGTCCACCGTGATGCAGGCATGCACCTGTTCATTCTTCATCATGTGGGCGAGACTGAGCAGAGCCCGTACTCCCCCGCGGGTGCTTGATCCACGAACGGCCCCTACGTTTTTGGATGCCAGAATCCTTGCCAGCATGTCGCCGTCGCTGCTGGGGCTGACGATGGAAACCACGCGCAGCTGGCGAGCCACGGGAATAAGAGAGAAGAGTTCGTCGTGCCACAGGCAGAAGATGAGACGTTCCCCCCGGGCATGAATGGCGTCCACTTCCGCGCGGTTTTCTTCTCTGATGCGGAGTGTCGCGCAGATGGCGGTATAGAGATGGGTGAAAAGCGCGGAGGTGAGAGCAGGGGGAAGATGCATATCTGTCTGAGTTTGCCTTCAGGGTATACGTTTAAGGAAAGGAAAAAGACAGTTGTCCAGGCAATGGACTTGACGGAACATATGATAGCTCACATTATCCCGATGTGCCAGTGGAGAACAGCGACTTTTTTCCGGGACGGACATTCGTCCCGCATCAGGAGAACCGGAGAGTGGCGGAAGGCGTCAGATTGAACAAGGCTCTGGCCGATGCCGGCGTGTGCTCGCGCCGCAGGGCCGACGAACTCATTTTTGCCGGCAGGGTCCGGATAAACGGGAAAACGGCGGAAAGTCCCGGAGAGCGCGTCATGCCCGGAGATGATGTCGAGCTGGATCATCGTCCCGTCCTCATGAAGACCGGTGAGGCGTCGCCGTGCTGGCTCATGCTCAACAAGCCCGTGCGCATCGTGTCGACGGCAAGCGACCCTGAAGGCAGGGAAACCGTGCTTGATCTTGTCCCCGAACCGTGGTGTCACCGGCGACTTTTTCCCGTGGGAAGGCTGGACTTCTTTTCCGAGGGGCTGATTCTGCTCACCGACGACGGAGAACTTGCGCACAGGCTTACCCATCCCCGCTGGCATCTTCCCAAAGTTTACCATGTGCTTGTCAGACCGGAAAGAGGAGAAGCATCCGTCTCTGCCGCGCTCTCTCTCATGCGGCGCGGCATGACGCTTTCCGAAGGCGACAGACTGGCTCCGGTCGATGTGAAGGTGCTGGCTTCGCGAGATTCCCGCGGAGTTCTGCTGGAAATGGTTCTTCATCAGGGACTGAACCGGCAGATCCGTCGTATGTGCCGTGATGTGGACTTTACCGTTCTGCGTCTGAAACGGGTGCAGGAAGGTCCTCTTATGCTGGGTGGTCTGACTCCCGGCAGCGTCCGTCCTCTGTCGAGTTCCGAAGTGACGGCGCTGCGTCGGGCTGTGGGGCTGGAACAGGGCGATCTGCCCGGAAACGTGAAGTAATTCTATCGAGGCGATTATGGATATTCGTTTTCAGACCGGCGGCCCCGCCCGCTGGAAGGCCGATGCGGTCATCAGTTTCGTTTTTGAAGGCGACGGCGTCGAACAGGCGTGCGGTACGCTTGCGGAAAGTGCGCTCTGGCTCGGCATAGCTCCGGCGTGGCGCGACTTCAGGGGACACAAGGGCGAGCAGGTCATGTTCTACGGACCGCAGGCCATGGAGATTTCCCGGGTGCTTGGCGTGGGACTCGGTCCGGTGCAGAAGGCGGACATGACGACCTTCCGCCATGCCGTGGGAAGAGCCATCCGTCTCTGTCGGGAGTACGATCTTGAAACCGTGGGACTGGACGGCGCTTCTCTCGCCCGTGTGGCGGATAAACTCGGCGCATCATTTGATGTCCTGGTGAGGGAAGCCGTGTTGTCCGCTTTCCTCGGACTGTATCGCTATGACCGCTGGAAGAGTGAAAGGAGTGAGCATGTCGATCCCCGATGGCTGGCCGTCATGGTGGAAGGCGAGTTCGTGGAGGATGCCGTACGCTCTGCTGCAAGAACGGCTGAAGCGGAGGCATGCGGCATAGCTCTTGCGCGTGATGCGGCCAATGATCCGGCCAATGTCATGACACCTTCCGCCTTTGCGGAAAAGGCGGAAAAGGTGGCGTCGACATACGGCATGACGTTTCGGGTCCTCGGCCCTTCGGAACTCAAGGCGGAAGGCATGAATGCCTATCTTGCCGTGGCGCGGGGCTCGGCGGAGGAACCCCGCATGGCGGTGATCGAATATACGCCCCGGGGAACGGAAGGGCGCGCTCCCGTAGTGCTTGTAGGCAAGGGGCTGTGCTTTGATTCCGGCGGCATCAGCCTCAAGCCGGCAAAGGGCATGGAGGAAATGAAGGGCGACATGTCAGGCGCAGCCGCAGTTCTAGGTGCCATGGTGGCACTGGGACAGCTTTCACCTTCGCTTGTTCCGGATCGGCCCGTCATCGGCGTCATGGCCTGTGCTGAGAATATGCCCGGCGGCCACGCCACGCGTCCCGGCGACATTGTCGCTGCAAAGAACGGCAAGACCGTGGAAATCGTGAATACCGATGCGGAAGGAAGGCTTGTTCTGGCCGATGCCCTTGTCTGGGCGCAGGATCAGTATGCTCCCTGTCGACTCATTGACATAGCCACGCTCACCGGATCCTGTGCCGTGGCTCTGGGACTCGATGCGGCCGGCCTTTTTTCATCCGATGAGACGCTGGCCGCGGAACTCCATGATGCCGGCATGCGGCTTGGAGAGAGAAACTGGATACTGCCGTTGTGGACTGCCTCAGCCTTGGAAGCCCTCAAAAGTCCCTGTGCCGACATGGTGAACTCCGGGCCGCGCGAGGGCGGCGCCATCAACGCTGCCGTGTTCCTCCAGCAGTTTGTCCGCGAGGGCGTCGCCTGGGCACATATCGACATGGCCGCTGCGGACAACGCCGAAAACCCCATTAATGCCAAGGGCGCGACAGGGTTCGGCGTGCGTACCCTTCTCAGTGCCGTGTGGAACAGGAACGACGACGTTCTTCAGTGATGACGGTGGAAGACCGGAAACATGTGTCGA
>USNI01000032.1 GCA_900555975.1 uncultured Desulfovibrio sp.
GGATGTCCTGTCCCGGAGCGCCCGTCCCCGGATGGGGGACGCCGCGCTTCACGACGCAAGCCTTTTCGACGGCGTTCGCCACCGGGAAGCAGAGACCGGGGAACAAGTCCCCGGTCTCCTTTCTATTCGTAGCTTCTGCAATGGGCGTTCATGCGGACCTTGGCGCGGGCCATGCGTTCGCGCAGGATGCCGCGGTAGGCTTCCACGCTGCCGCCGATGTCGTCCATGCTGCCGCGGGCCACGCCGCTGTCGATGGCGGCCCTGGCCACGGCCGGGGCCACCCACTCGATGATGCGCGGATCAAGAGGCATGGGGATGATGTATTCCGGACCGAAGGTGAAGTTGCGGCCGTGGTAGGCGGCGCTCACTTCCTCCGGCACGGCTTCGAGGGCGAGATCGGCCAGGGCCTGCGCCGCGGCGATTTTCATCTCTTCGTTGATCTTGCTTGCGCGCACGTCGAGCGCGCCGCGGAAGATGAACGGGAAGCCGGAGACGTTGTTCACCTGATTGGGATAGTCGGAACGGCCCGTGCCCATGATGGCGTCGGGACGCACGGCCTTGGCCTCCTCGTAGCCGATTTCGGGCACGGGATTGGCGCAGGCGAAGATGACGGGACTTTCGGCCATGCCCTTCAGCATGTCGGGCTTGAGCGTGCCCGGGCCGGAGAGACCGAGAAAGAGATTGGCTCCGTTCATGGCGGCGTAGAGCGTGTCGTCGATGGAGGCGCCTTCCGCCGGGGGGGTCTGAGCGAAGGTCATCTGCACGTCGGAGAGATCGGTGCGTCCGGTATGGATGAGACCTCTGATGTCGAACATGGAGATGTTTTCCTTCTTCACGCCCATGGCGGCGTAGAAGCGCGCGCAGGCCATGCCGGCGGCGCCTGCGCCCATGACCACGACCTTCATGTCGTCAATGGGCCGGCCCGTGATGCGGGAGGCGTTGATGAGCGCCGCGCCGGTGATGACGGCCGTGCCGTGCTGGTCGTCGTGGAACACCGGGATGTTCATGGCCTGCTTGAGCTTTTCCTCGATGTAGAAGCATTCCGGACCGCGGATGTCTTCAAGATTGATGCCGCCGAAGGTGGGTTCCAGCGCCTTGACGATGTCGATGAGACGGTCGGGATCGTTGCAGTCGAGTTCGATGTCGAAGGCGTCGACGTCGGCGAACATCTTGAAGAGCATGCATTTGCCCTCCATGACGGGCTTGCCGGCCAGAGGTCCGATGTTGCCGAGACCGAGGACGGCGGTACCGTTGGTGACCACGGCCACAAGATTGCTGCGGCCCGTGAGTGTGGCGGCGGCGGACTCGTCGGCCATGATGTCGCGGCAGGCCTCGGCCACGCCGGGGCTGTAGGCGAGGGTGAGATCGTCCTGGGTGGAGGCCTTCTTGCTGGGCACGACTTCGATCTTTCCGGGACGGGGACTGCTGTGATAGCGGCGCACGTCTTCCTTGGTATAGCTCATGAACATGAATCCTTTTATTTTGAAAGAATGTCCTTCATGACGTCCAGAGCCGCGCGCATGGCGTCGGCGTCGGCCTGGGTGCCCATGTGTCCCATGCGGAACACCCTGCCTGCGAGAGGTCCGAGACTGCCGCCCACATAGAGGCCGCGCGCGGCCAGGGCGGTGCGCCAGTCGTTCCACTGCCAGCCTTCGGGCATGCGGACGGCCGTGACGGTGGGCGAGCTGACCGCGCCTTCGGCGGGCCACAGCGAAAGGCCGAGGGCCCTGACGCCGTCGCGGCACTGACGCGCCACGGCTTCATGACGGGCGAAGACATGCTCGAGACCTTCCTTCTCCAGTGCGGAGAGCGAGGCGTCCAGCGCGGCGACGCCCCACCAGTTGGGCGTATAGGGGAAGCGCATGGGGTCTTCGATGGCATGATCGAAGGGACGCAGCGCGTCGTATCCGGTGTAGTTGACGTCACGGATGCGTTCCCAGGCCGCGTCGCTCACGCTCATGAAACTCATGTCGGGCGGACAGGCGAGGCATTTCTGCGAGCCGCCGAGCACGCAGTCGGCATGCCATGCGTCGGCATGCACGGGCGCGCCGCCGGCACTGGCCACGGCGTCGACCACGAGGAAGGGCACGCCGAGTTCCTCCAGCGGGTTCAGGGTGCCGGAGGGCGTTTCGCAGTGAACGGCGGTCATCAGCACCGGATGATGCCTGCGTACGGCGTCCTTCACCTTTTCCAGCGTTGCGGCGCTGATGGTGGTGTCATAGGGTTCGGAAATGCGCACGGCTCGGCATCCGATGGCTTCGGCCATGTCGGCAAAGCCGTCGCCGAACACGCCCGTGCCCACGGTAAGCACGGTGTCGCCGCTTTTGAGCAGGCTCTTGAGCGCTCCCCACAGCACCAGCATGCCTTCGCCGGTGCCCATGAGCACGTCTTCCTTCGTGCCCAGAATGGTCTGGAGACGGACGCGTACCGACTTGTAAAGTTCAAGATATTCCGTACCCATGCGCGGTGGCGCATAGTCTCTGGAAAGCGCGCGGGCGACGTCTGGATGCACGGAAACGGGACCGGGATAGAACGGCATGGCCGCATAGGGCTTGAAACTGTTCATGGCAGTGCGGAAGGCAGAACGACGGACGGGAAAGACGCTTTTCCGCCGATGGTTGCCTTTCCCGCCGCCTCCCGATGGGAGGTGAAAAGAGGACGGAATCCTCCGCCCGTGAAACATATAAAACTTTTGGTGAAAAGCTTCCGCCATGTCAAGACCCCCGCCGTCCCCTGCAAAGGGAGGGAAGGGGGCGGCGGCCGGAGTGCTGTTCCGTGTCCAGAGCGGCGAGAGGCCCGTTCCTGTTTCCCCGATCCGGCCCTGCGGCCCTGATACGGCTGGAGACACCGGAAAGGAGGGGCGCACTGGCTTGCCGTTTCTGCGGCATCGGGGGCGCTGTCCTTTTCCTGCAGGGACGACGGAGCAGGGAAACATTTTTCAGAATGCCGCATGAGGGCGCCGGAAGGGACGGAAGAAGCCGGAAGACGGGGTCGGCGGGACGGGGGCGGCGGGCGCGATGGACGGAGAAGGCGGGGAGGATGAAAAAGGGAACCATGTCCGGAAGACATGGTTCCCTCTGATGCTGATGAGCGGCCGGATGGCCCGGCGCCGATGGCGGGATCGGCGTGTTTCTGAAGCGGCAGCGTCCCGCGTTACAGGGGAGCGTGCTGATTGTGGGTTCCGAGGGCGCGGGTGAGCTTGTCGCCGGCAAGGAAGAGGCGGCCTTCGTCGAAGGCGCGGCCCATGAGCTGGATGCCCACGGGAAGGTTGCCGCTCATGCCCGCGGGAATGGAGAGTCCGGGGAGACCTGCGAGGTTCAGGGACAGGGTGAAGATGTCCATGAAGTACATCTGGAGCGGATCTTCGGACATGTGTCCGATCTGCCATGCGGGCACCGGGGATACGGGGGCAAGGAGCATGTCGCAGGAGGCGAGGGCGTCGAGATAGTCCTGACGGATGAGGCGCCGGACCTGAGCGGCCTTGCGGTAGTAGGCGTCGTAGTAGCCTGCGGAGAGCACGTAGGAGCCGAGCAGGATGCGGCGCTGGACTTCGGGACCGAAGCCTTCGGTGCGGGAACGGGTGTACATGTCCTCAAGGTTGACGGGATCGGCGGTACGATGTCCGTAGCGCACGCCGTCGTAGCGGGCGAGGTTGGAGCTGGCTTCGGCCGCGGCGAGGATGTAGTAGCTGGCGATGGAGTATTCCGTATGGGGCAGGGAGACGTCCACCACGGAGGCGCCGAGGGCGCGGGCGGCATCCACGGCCCGGGAGCAGGCGTCGGCGACGCCCTGATCGAGGCCTTCGTGTCCGAAGAATTCACGGGGCAGACCGATGGTGATGCCGGAGAGATCGTCTGCGCCGCGCATGGCGGCGAGGTAGTCGGGCACGGGCACGGGGGAGCTGGTGCTGTCGCGTTCGTCATGGCCGGCGATGACCTGAAGGACGAGGGCGGCATCTTCGACGGTGCGGGTGAGAGGACCGACCTGATCGAAGGAGGAGGCATAGGCGAGCAGACCGTAGCGGGAGACGCGTCCGTAGGTGGGCTTGATGCCGACGCAGCCGCACAGGGAGGCGGGCTGACGGATGGAGCCGCCGGTGTCGGAGCCCAGGGAGGCGAAGCACTGACAGGCGGCCACGCTGGCGGCGGAACCGCCGCTGGAACCGCCGGGCACGCATGAGGCGTCCCAGGGGTTGGTGGTGACCTGGAAGGCGGAATGTTCGGTGGTGGACCCCATGGCGAATTCGTCCATGTTGTTCTTGCCGAGGATGATGGCGCCGGCACGCTTCAGCCTTTCGACGACGAGGGCGTCGTAGGGGGAGCGGAAGTTCTTGAGGATGTTCGAGGCGGCGGTGGTGGGCATGCCTCTGAGGGCGAGGACGTCCTTGACGGTGACGGGCACGCCCCAGAGGGGCTTGTCGGAGAGGTCGGCGGGACGTTCCCTGTCCATGCGGCGGGCGTCTTCGAGGGCGTCCTCGTCGCGTCTTGCGAGCAGGGCGCGGACGGAGGGTTCGGTGGCATCGATGCGTCCGAGGCAGGCGCGGGTGACGTCTTCGGCGCCTGCGTTTCCGCTGCGGATGAGGTCGCGGACTTCGCAGAGGGAGAGTTCGAAGAGTTCAGACATTTATTTTCCCTCCACGATGCGGGGAACGATGAAGAAGGAGCCGTCGGTGGCGGGAGCGCCGGCCAGGATGTCGGCGCGGCTGCAGCGGCGCACGGCGACGTCTTCCCGGAAGGCGCAGTCATGGAAGACGGGGGAATACAGCGGTTCCACGCCGGAGGTGTCGACTTCGGCGAGCTTGTCCATGTAGGCCAGGATGCGGGAACACTGCTGAGCCATTTCTTCCTGCACGGAATCGTCGGGCGCGAGTCTGGAGAGTCGGCACAGGTGCAGGAAATCGTTTTTGTCGAGGGACATACGGGATCTCTTTAGTTCTGGGTAATGGAATTGACGAGCTGATCGAAGCTCAGAGGACGCTGGGGAGCGGCGGGAGCTTCGGGTTCCTGGACGGTGAGGTCGCCGGTGGCGAGTCGTTCTCTGAGTCTGGAAAGGTCGGCGGGGACATAGCCGGTGGCGGCGGGCTGGAAGATGAAGAGCTGTCTGGCGGCCTGTCCGGAGGCGTCCCAGCGGATGGGCGCGCCGGCCCAGGAGATGGAGGGACCTGCGGCGAGGGCGCGGTTGAGGCTGTCGGGGGTCCATCCGGGCTGGAGATTGAGGGCGGCGGCCATGCGGACGAAGTCGAAGCCGAGGGCGGACCAGTCGTCGGCGTGTTCGTTTCTGGCGGCCATGGCGCTCTTGAAGGCGCTGATGCCGGGACCGGTGAGATCGTCGTTCCAGACGCCGGGGAAGATGGTGAGGGCGAAGGTGGCGGCGTTGCTGTGGCTGCCGGGACCGAGGCTCTGTTCCCAGATGGAGGTGCCCATCATGAGTCTGTTCTGGGCGCCGCTGTAGTGGAGGCTGGAGACGAGCATGTCCATGTTCTTCCAGCTGTCGGGCAGGAAGATGGCCTGGAAGTCGGCCGTGGCCACGGGAATGCTGCCGCGCTGGGCGCCGACCTTGGTCTTGACGAAGGCGCCGGCTTCCTTGGGCCAGGCGTTCATCTTTCCTGCGGTGTAGGAGCCGGAGGTGACGGAAAAGCCGCGGGCGGAGGCTTCCTGGAGGAAGAGACCGCTCATGCGCTTGCTGTAGGCGTCGCCGGGGCTGAAGACGCCGAAGGAGGAGATGCCGAGGGCGGAGGCGGTATCGAGCAGGGCGCGCATCTGATCTTCGGGGCTGGCGAAGAAGCGCCAGGCCCTGGAGCCTTCCTCGCCGGAGGGGAGGGAGGAGACGAAGGCGAAGAGCGCGCGTCCGGCGCTTGCGCTGCTGACGTCCTTGTAGAGGGAGGGGAGCAGCGGACCGCCCACCATCACGAACCGGGGAGGCAGATTCTGCAGGGTCTGCTGCCAGCCGGGAAGTCCGGAGTCGATGATGGAAAGTTCGATCTTTTTTCCGGAAAGCCGCAGATCTTCGGCGGCGGCGGTGGCGCCTGCGGCGACCTGCCGGCCGAGGGCGGAGGCGGAACCGGTCTGGGGCAGGACAAGCGCCACGCAGACGGTGTCGCCGACGGCGGGGGCTGCGCCGAGACCGAGTACGGCGGGCGCGGCGTAGAGCATGGGATTGGAGAGTCTGGCGAGCACGGCGGAGGCGTCGGTCACGAGTCCGCGGCGGGCGGCCTTGAGCATGACGAGATTCCAGGGAAAGCTTCGTTCCTGTTCGGCGGACACGGCGGAAGCGAGTTTCTTCAGCGAATCGCCGTCCATGGCGTCGAGGTCGGTCCAGTACATGGTTTCCCATGCGGCGCGCTGTTCGGCGGAAGCCGCGGCGTAGAGGGAGGCAAGCTCCTTGCGTGCGGCGTAGCCCTGGGGACCGGGACGACTGGCGGCAATGGAGAGGGCGCGGCTGCGCAGAAGCTGGGAGGAGGAAGGATTCTTCCACATGGCTTCGGCGAGACGTCCCTGTTCCGCGCCGGAGAGTCCGGCGATGCTGTTGACCCAGAGCGTGGCCTCATCCTGCTTCTGATAGGGCAGACGCTGTTTTTCCAGCAGGGAGCAGCCGGACGAGAGCAGGGCGAGACAGAGGGCCAGAAGAAGGACGATGCGAAAACGGGGCTGCATGGCGGTATCCTTTATGCGTCGGGCAAAAGCAACGTGCCGGCCGTGGACGCGGACGCCGCAGGGACGTGCCTCCCCGGCCGGAAAAAAGGTTCCGGACGCGGGAACGTCCGGAACCTTGAGCATAAGCCAGCTTGGCCGTGAGAGCAAGAGCGCGTTCAGGACTTCCGGTCCGACTTTCCGGGCTCTTCGCGTTTTTTGTCTTCCGATGCCGGGGTGCTGCGGATGTCACGCATCTGCATGGGGTCGGGCCGGAATCAGCAGGACATGGTGCCGCCGCCTCTGCGCAGCAGCGAGACCGCGACAAGGGCAAGCAGCAGAATGACGATGGTGCCGAGGACGTCCGGAATTTCCATGTCGAATCTCCTTGCATGTAGGGATCATGCTTTATGTGTACATCATCCCTGGACGCCGGTAAAGGAGAAAGCCGCGGGACGCCGGTAAAGGAAAAAGCTGCGGCTCCGGGCCGGGGCAGGCGCAGGTCCGGCCGTCTGCGGCATCGCCCGGCCGGGGCGGAAGGTCCGGAGCGAAGGCGCGGCTGCGTCCGCGCGCTTTCGGACCGGTGCGATGCGCCTTCTGCGCGCGTGCTTCCTCGTTTGCGTCCGGGAAGGAAGGAATCCGGCAACAGCGCGGGAAAGGGCGTTTTCTCGACGTTTTTTCCGGCGGCCGGGAGAAGAAAAAAGGAACCACGTTCCGTCCGCGGACGGCGCGTGGTTCCTGGAAGCCGGAAAGGACGGGATCCGGCGGAAGGGGGGATCGCTTTCCCCGATGTTTTTTTCTGCGCTTTACAGAGCGGTGCTCTGGAAGCCGTTGTCGACGTAGAGGATTTCGCCGGTCACGCCGGAGGCGAGATCGGAGGCGAGGAAGGCGGCGGCATTGCCCACTTCGTCGATGGTGACGAGGCGGTGCAGGGGCGCGCGCTTTTCGAACATGGCGCCGATCTGATGGAAGTCGGAGATGCCGGAGGAGGCCAGCGTGCGAATGGGACCGGCGCTGATGGCGTTCACGCGGACCTCTGCGGGGCCGAAGTCGGTGGCGAGGTAGCGCACGGAGGCCTCAAGGGCGGCCTTGGCGACGCCCATGACGTTGTAGTTGGGGATCATCTTCTCGGAGCCGTAGTAGGTCATGCAGATGACGGAGGCGCCGGGATTGAGCAGAGGCTCGAAGGCCTTGCACAGGGCGACGAGGGAGTAGGCGGAGACGTCGAGGGCGAGCTTGAAGCCGTCTCTGGAGGTGTCGAGATAGCGGCCCTTGAGATCGTCCTTGGACGCGAAGGCCACGGAATGGACGAGCACGTCGATCTTGCCCCACTTTTCGGCCACGAGGGCGGCGGAGCGGGCGATGTCCTCGTCGCTGGACACGTCGCAGGGGAAGGTGAAGTCGCCGGACAGTTCGGCGCAGATGGGATCAACGCGCTTTTTGAGGGCGTCGTTCAGATAGCTGAAGGCGAGACTGGCGCCTTCGCGGCGGAAGGCGGAAGAGATGCCGTAGGCGATGCTGTGCTTGTTGGCTACGCCGAAGATGACGGCCTTTTTTCCTTCAAGAAGCATGTTCCTCTCCTTTGGTGATGGTTGAACGGGGGAGGCTACAGGGAGCGGCCGGTGAGCAGACGGAAGGCTTCCTGATATTTTTCAGCGGTGGTGTCGCGCACTTCGTCGGTGAGGGCGGGAGCGGGAGGGGTCTTGTCCCAGTCCTGGGACTCGAGCCAGTCGCGCAGATACTGCTTGTCGAAGCTGGGCTGGCTGTGACCGGGTTCGTAGCCTTCTGCGGGCCAGAAGCGCGAGGAGTCGGGAGTGAGGACTTCGTCGATGAGGGTGAGGGTGCCGTCGACGAGGCCGAACTCGAACTTGGTGTCGGCGATGATGATGCCGCGTTCGGCGGCGTACCGGGAGGCCTCGCCGTAGATGGCGAGGGTGATTTCTGCGGCCTTGTCGGCGTATTCGGGTCCGACGATGCCGCGCATGGTCTCAAGGCTGATGTTTTCGTCGTGGCTGCCGACTTCGCCCTTGGTGGAGGGGGTGAAGAGCACTTCGGGGAGCTTGTCGGATTCCTTCAGGCCTTCGGGCAGACGGATGCCGCAGAGGGTGCGGTCCTTCTGATAGGACTTCCAGCCGGAACCGGCGAGATAGCCGCGCACGATGCATTCGGCCTTGAGGGGAGCGGCCTTTCTGGCGAGGACGGAGCGGCCGACGAGCTGATCGCGGAAGGGACGGAGCGCGGCGGGATAGCGGTCGACGTCGGATTCGATGATGTGGTTGGGGATGAGATGGGCGAATTTCTGCATCCAGAAGAGGGTGAGCTGGTTCAGGATGACGCCCTTCCACGGAATGGGCTGACCGAGGATGACGTCGAAGGCGGACATGCGGTCGGTGGTGACGATGAGCAGGGTGTCGTCGTCGACGTCGTAGATGTCGCGGACCTTGCCGCGGGAGTGGAGACGGAAGCCGGGAAGGTCGGTGGAGGTGACGACGGGATAGGGAAGCTGTTTCATGGGAAACCTCAGAGTGGCAGGAAGGTGGGAGGGGGACGGCATCAGCCGCGCAGTTCTACGGAGCGGGCGTGAGCCTCAAGGCCTTCGAGTCTGGCAAGCAGGGCGATGGAGGAGGCGTGGGCCGAGGTGAA
>USNI01000033.1 GCA_900555975.1 uncultured Desulfovibrio sp.
GGCATGGGAAGCCATGGGCGGTCAGGGCCGTCTCGGCTATGATCTGGAGCACAGCGACTGCATTCTTGCCGCCGGCGCTCCCGTTCTGGAGAGCTGGGGCGTGGTCGCCGCCAACCGCAGCGCGTTCAACCGCACGCATCCCGTCGCCGGAGAGGCGTCGCAGAAGCTCATCTACGCCGGCGCCGTGCAGAACAACACCGCCGCAGGCGCGGATCTGTGGCTGCCCGTCAGACCCGGCACCGAAATGACCCTGCTGCTCGGCGTGGCCAATCTGCTCATCAAGGCCGGAAAGGCCGGCTTTGCCGCGGGTCTGCAGAACTTCGCCTCCTTCGTGTCCGCCTACACGCCCGAAAAGGTTTCCGGCATCACCGGCGTTCCCGCCGCCCGTCTCGAAGAAGCGGCCAAAGCTCTGGCCTCCGCCAAAAAGCCGCTGGTCATTGCGGGCTCCGCGCTCGGATCCGGCGGCGCTGCCGGTCCCGTCATGGCGGCCGTGGCCGTCAACATGCTGCTCGGCAGCGTGAACAGGGAAGGCGGTCTCGTGGATCTGCCCTTCCCGGTTTCCGTGGTCTCCAACGCCACCGAATACCGCGAAACCATCCGCAAGCGCTTCGTGGACTACACGCAGTCCGTAGCCGCCGGCAAAACCAAGGCTCCGGCATTCCTGCTTGTTCATGCCGCCAATCCGCTCTACTCCCTTCCCGCCGATTCCGGCATGAAGGAAACGCTCGACAAGGCCGGCTTCTCCGTGGCCGTGGCGAGCTTCATGAGCGAAACCTGCGAGGCCTGCGATCTGGTTCTTCCCGCGGCCCTCGGCATGGAAGCCTTCGACGACGTGCAGACGCCCTACGGTTCCGGCCGCGTGACCTACGCGCTGGCCCGTCCCGTGGCCAAGCCCTTTGCCGACGCCCGCAGCGCCGGCGAGCTGTACATCGCCCTGGCGCAGGAACTCAAGCTCGACACGGGCGTCAAGGACATGCCCGAACTGCTGTACAAGCATGCCTACGCCCTCGGTGCTCCCTTCCGCGCCATGATGGAGGAAGGCAGCGTGCATACGGCCTCCACGTCGCTGCCCGCATCGCCGCTCTTCTACAACTGGGAAGCCATTCGTGCAGCCGCCTCCGCCAAGGCCGCGGAAGGCGATCTGCAGGTCGCTCCCGTGGTCGTGCTCGGCATGGGCACGGCGCAGACGGCCATTCCGCCCTTCGCCACCAAGGTGGTGACCGACTATCAGCTCAAGGGCAAGCTCAGCGTGGTGCAGCTGAACGGCGCCACCGCCGCCAAACTGAAGGTACAATCCGGCGATCACATCAGGCTCGTCGCCGGCAATAACGTGGAAATCACCGCGGTTGTCGCCGTCTTCGAAGGTATCCTGCCCGATACCGTCTCCCTCGTCGCCGGACTCGGCCATACGGCCTTCGACGAATTCAGCAGGGGCAAGGGCGCGAACGTTCTGGCGCTGACCAGCGTGTCCAGAGAACCCGGTACCGGTCTGCCGGTCTGGGGCCTTGCGGGCGTGAAGGCCGTAAAGGCATAGGGGGGTCGAGATGTCTTCTGAAGTCAAGGAATTCAAAATAAGATGGGGCATGGTCATCGACATCGACAAGTGCACGGGCTGCGGCGCGTGCATGGTGGCCTGCCAGGCGGAAAACAACGTGGCTCCGGCCGTGGACGGCAGCAACAAGCTGCGTTCGCTCAACTGGCTCACCGTCTTCCGTCTCTCCAACCACAAACCCTTCCCGGATCATGAAGTGGCCTATCTGCCCCGGCCCTGCATGCAGTGCGGCAAGCCTTCCTGCGTGTCCGTGTGCCCCGTCATCGCCACGGACAAGAGGGAGGAAGGCGGCATTGTCAGCCAGATTCCGCCCCGCTGCATCGGCTGCCGGTACTGCATGGCCTCATGTCCCTACCATGCCCGCTACTTCAACTGGTATGACCCGAAGTGGCCCGGCGATCTGGCACAGGCCCTCACTCCCGACGTTTCCACGCGCATGCGCGGCGTCGTGGAAAAATGCTCCTTCTGCCATCATCGCTTCATGAAGGCTCAGGAAGCCGCCGTGGCCAAAGGACAGGATCCCATGAATCTGCCTGACGGAGCATACATCACCGCATGCACCGAAGCCTGTCCCAACGGCGCCATCACCTTCGGCGATCTGAACAATCCCACCCACAAGGTGCACGAACTCATCAAGAGTCCCTACGCCTTCCGTCTGCTGGAACGTCTCGGCACCGATCCGCAGGTGTACTACATCAGCAAACGTGAATGGGTACGCCGCGAAGGCGACAACTATCTCGAACACGAAAAGACCGGCGAAGCCACAAAGCAGGGGTAGGTTATGGATTACAGCAAACCTGTTGATGCGGAGCTTTTCCCGGAAGGGTGCGAGCGCTGCTCTCTGACGAAATTCATGGGATGGATGTCCATTCTGGGCGTCATCTTCCTCTGGGGGCTTTACGCCGCCGTACGCGTTCTCGGCTTCGGCCTCGGCGAAACCGGCATGGACGACTACTTCGGCTTTGGTCTCTGGATCACCTTCGACCTCGCCGTCATCGCTCTCGGCGCCGGCGCCTTCTTCACGGGCGCCCTGCGCTACATCCTCAACATCGACGAGCTGAAGAACATCGTGAACCTCGCCGCCGTCATCGGCTTTCTGTGCTACACGGGCGCCATGATGATTCTGGTTCTCGACATCGGCCAGCCCATCCGCTGCTGGTTCGGCTACTGGTATCCCAACGTGCATTCCATGCTCACGGAAGTCATTTTCTGCATCACCTGCTACTGCATCGTCCTCATTCTTGAGTTCGTGCCGCTGGTGCTCGAAAACCGTCAGCTCATGAAGAGACCCTTCATTCATGCGCTGGCTCACAACTTCCATGTGTACATGCCCATTTTCGCGGGTATCGGTGCGTTCCTGTCCACCTTCCATCAGGGCTCTCTCGGCGGTATGTACGGCGTGCTGTTCGGTCGTCCCTACCTGTTCCGCGAAGGCTTCTTCATCTGGCCCTGGACCTTCTTCCTGTTCGTGCTTTCCGCCGTGGCCTCCGGTCCCATGTTCACCGTGCTCGTCTGCACGCTCATGGAAAAGATGTCCGGACGCAAGCTCGTCAGCTGGGAAGTCAAGCAGCTCATGGGCAAGGTCGGCGGCACCATGCTCATCGTGTACACCATCTTCAAGTGTCTCGACAGCTGGTACTGGGCCACGGATCTGCTGGCCGGTCAGGGTCTCACCTTCGACCAGATGTTCCACGGCTGGATCTACGGCAAATGGCTGTTCTGGCTTGAACACGCATGCATCATCGTTCCCATGATCGTGCTGCTCATCAAGTCTCTGCGCGAAAAGCCCTGGATCTTCTATCTGATGCTCTTCCTTACCTGCGCAAGCATCACCATCAACCGCTACGTGCTCACCGTTCAGGGCCTGGCCCAGCCCGTCATGCCTTTCGACAGCTGGTATGCCTACGCTCCCAACTGGGCGGAATGGGCAAGCTGCTTCCTCGTCTTCGCCTACGCCGCCATGGTGCTCTCGCTGGCCTACCGCTACACGCCCATGTTCCCGCAGGAAGCCGAACTCAACAAGAAGTAATCCCCCCCCCCCCGACCTCCACAAAAGCGGCCTTTCTCCGGATCGGCCGCTTTTTTCGTCATCAGAAAACGCCGCCGCTGCTGCTCCGCCTCTCTGAAACGACTGCGCCGTTTTCTCCTGAATACGCCGCATCGCCCTTCCGCATTGCTTCGAGCACATTCTGAATGCACCGCATCGTCTCTGCCGAACGCACCGCGCCGGACAAAGGGAAGGTGCTTTTGAACAAGGCAGGTTCTCCCCCTCCTTCTTCCCCCGCAGACACCTTCAGCAGAGCTTTTCCTCTCTCCGTCCGCACATCCTCCTCGGCAGGGCTTTTCCACCTCATCCACGCAGGTCGTTTTTCCCCTCCCTGCGGGACGCTTCGCCAGAACTTTTCCCCTTCGCAGGCGCTTTCCCCTCCTCCACAGGATATCCCCCGGCAAAGAGACTCCCCGCAACGTCGATGCCTTTGATTTCGCTGTTGATGGATATCCCCAAGAGGCTCCCCGCACGCCCGTCGGAAGCGGTCCGCTTTTCCTGCCTGCCCGTCTTTTGAGCAGGAAACTCCCCCGGAGAACGCACGCTCAGCACTTCCCGATCCCTGCGCCTCCTGCACGCCATGACGGCCCGTCTCCGCTGCTTCAGGAACGCTCCGGCATGTCCGACGCGCTGCATCCTGAAGACGCCTGTTCCGCAGCCTCTTCCGCACATGACGACGTCGTGCCATCGTCCGCCCCGCCCTTCTCCCTGCACCGGACGACGCTTGTCCCGTCCTGACCGCTTTTCCGCCGCCCCTCCTGTCCCCCCTTCGGACGCACAGCCCGCACTCTGCGCAAAATGCTCCGACCCCGCACCTCTCCCCGCGATACACGTTCCTCCACATCGAGAGAGTCCTGAGGCGTCGTCGTACTTGACGTTTTGCCCGTGACCGCAGCCGTCCGGACCTGACGAAGATGCCCGTAGGCAGATTTCCCCGACGGGGCCGGAGCAGTACCCCGGACGCCCTTTCCCCGCGCCTCTCCCTCTGCCTTCACGGCGTTTGTCTTGTCTGGACGGAGCCGTCGGTCTATACAAGGAGCAAGGAGACAACGATGCAGGACAGACATGACCACAGGGGCATGATTCCCCGTTTCATGGAAGTGAGGGGCGCGCGGGTACACAATCTGAAAAACGTTTCCGTGCGCATTCCGCTGAACGAGATTGTTGCCATTGCGGGGGTTTCCGGTTCGGGAAAGTCGTCGCTGGCGCTGGGGGTGCTGTATGCCGAGGGCTCCCGACGATATCTGGAAGCGCTGTCGACGTACACGCGACGGCGCATGACGCAGGCGGCACGACCGCAGGTGGACGAGGTTCTGTATGTTCCTGCGGCGCTGGCGCTGCGTCAGCGTCCCGGCATAGCGGGCATACGGAGCACATTCGGTACGGGTACGGAGCTGCTGAACGGCCTGCGTCTCATGTATTCGCGTCTGGCGAGTCACCGCTGTCCCAACGGACATGATGTGCCGCCGTCACTGGCGGTGGCGGCGGGTCGAAAGCTCTGCTGTCCGGAGTGCGGAGCGATGTGGTACGGACCGTCGGCGGAGGATCTGGCCTTCAACAGCCGGGGAGCCTGCCGCACCTGCAACGGCACGGGGCTGGTGCGGACGGTGGATCGGTCCACGCTGGTGCCGGACGAGTCGCTGAGCATCGACGAAGGCGCGGTTGCGCCGTGGAATTCTCTGATGTGGTCGCTCATGACGGACGTATGCCGCGCCATGGGAGTTCGGACGAACGTGCCGTTCCGCGACCTGACGGATGAAGAGAAGCGCGTGGTCTACGACGGTCCCGCGGAAAAGAAGCACATTCTGTACAAGGCGAAGAACTCGAATCAGGCGGGAGAGCTGGACTTCACCTATTACAACGCGGTGTACACGGTGGAAAACGCGCTTGCCAAAGTGAAGGATGAAAAGGGCATGAAGCGCGTGGAGAAGTTTCTGAAGGAGGACGTGTGTCCGGACTGCGGCGGCACGCGGCTCTGCGAAACGGCGCGCATGCCGAAGGTGCGGGGCCTTTCGCTGGACGAGGCATGCGCCATGCCGCTCGATAAGCTGACGCTCTGGACGGCCGGAGTTCCGGACACGCTTCCCGAAGAGATGCGTCCCAT
Organism: uncultured Desulfovibrio sp.; assembly: GCA_900555975.1. GTDB lineage: Bacteria > Desulfobacterota > Desulfovibrionia > Desulfovibrionales > Desulfovibrionaceae > Mailhella. The sequence continues at coordinate 5,704 of USNI01000033.1, forward strand.
GGCAAAGGACATATGCGACGCCTTTCAGAGCACGGCAGGCCGTCTTCTGGAACTCGGTCTGGGCTATCTGGCGCCGGATCGTTCCGCGTCCACGCTGTCCACGGGGGAGCGTCAACGCATGCAGCTCGCGCGGGCGGTGCGCAACCGGACGACGGGTGTGCTGTACGTGCTGGACGAGCCGTCCATCGGACTGCATCCCGCGAACATCGCGGGACTTGTCGGCGTGATGCGCGATCTTGTGGCGGACGGCAACTCCGTGGTTCTGGTGGACCACGACACGCAGATACTCTCGGAGGCGGACTGGCTCATCGAAATGGGTCCGGAGGCCGGAACACGCGGCGGAGAGGTGCTGACGGAGGGATGCGTGGCCGACATTGCATCGGACCCGCGTTCCCGCATCGGACGCTTTCTTGGAGACACGGGGCTGGGCCGTCTGAGACCGGAGACAGCGGAGACCGACCTGTTCGCCGCGGGAAGCATACGGCTTGTCATGGAGGGCATCCATACGGTGAAGCCGCTGGACGTCGTTTTTCCCAGGGGACGTCTGAGCGTGGTGACCGGCGTATCCGGATCGGGAAAGACCACGCTCATTCTGGAGAGCCTCGTCCCGGCGCTTCGGGCGCTTTCGGGCACGGGCAGGATGCCCGATCATGTTCGCAGCGTGCAGGCGGAAGGGATCTCGCAGGTGAAGCTCATCGACGCCTCGCCCATAGGCGTGAACGTACGCTCCACCGTGGCCACCTACGCCGACGTGCACGACGAGCTGCGCAAGGCCTTTGCGCGCACTGAACAGGCAAAAGACCGGGGACTCAGAGCCGGAGACTTTTCCTACAATACCGGCAGTCTGCGCTGCCCCGTCTGTGACGGCACGGGAGTGGTCAGCCTGGACGTGCAGTTTCTGCCGGACGTGGACATCCCCTGTCCCGAATGCCGCGGGAGCCGCTTCTCGCGTGCCGCGGACGACGTGAAATACGAAAACCGCGCCGGCCGGACCTGCTCCATGCCGGAAATCATGGCCATGAGCGTGCACGACGCGCTGAACGCCTGCGCCGATCTCAAGACCGTGTGTCGGAGGCTGGACGTGCTGGAAAAGCTCGGTCTCGGCTACCTCACGCTGGGCGAACAGACGCCAGGACTGTCCGGAGGCGAAGCGCAGCGCCTGAAGCTGGCCTCGGAAATGGGACGCTCCCAGAACGACAGCGTGTTCGTGTTCGACGAACCCACCATAGGACTGCATCCCCTGGACGTGCAGACGCTGCTCGGCGTCTTTCAGACGCTGATCGAAAACGGCGGCACCGTCATCGTCATCGAACATGACCTGGACGTCATCAGCAACGCCGACTACATCGTCGACATGGGCCCGGGCGGAGGCGACAAAGGCGGACGCATCGTGGCCGCAGGACCGCCCGCCCGCATCGCCGCCTGTCCGGAAAGCCTCACCGGCGCCGCCCTCGCCCGCAAAAGATAGGCGAAGGGGAAAGATATCGGGGCGCCGCCCCGGCCCCGCCGGGGGGAATGATTCCCCCCGGTCCCCCTCAATGGGAGAGGGACGGGATGTCCGGGCCCCTGCCTTCCATCTCCCGTGCCTGCTCCGCGGGTCTTTTCTCAAAAAAGACGCAGATGGAAGGATCGGCAGACCGGAGAACGCTGTCCTCCGGCACGGACAAAAAGAGCGCGGCCTGAAGCCGCGCCCATTCCGTCATTTCGAACAATGCGTCATGTCCGGCCGTCTCAGAGCGAGGCCATTTCGGCGTTCACGCCCGCCTCGCAGGAACGCATGGCATCGAGAGTGCGCTCGAAAAGTTCCTCCAGCGTCCAGCCGAGACGCTCGGCGCCGCTGCGGATGACGTCGCGTGAACAGCCTGCGGCAAAACGCTTGTCCTTGAACTTCTTCTTCAGGCTGGACACCTCCATGTCCATGACGCTGCCCGACGGACGCATGCGCACGGCCGCGCCAATGAGACCCGTGAGTTCGTCCACGGCAAAGAGTATCTTCTCCATCTCATGTTCCGGTTCCACGTCGCAGCACAGGCCGTAGCCGTGACTGCATACGGCATGTATCATGTCTTCGCCCGCACCTGCGGCGCGCAGGATCTCGGGAGCCTTGCGGCAATGCTCCTCGGGATGACGCTCAAAGTCGATGTCGTGCAGAAGTCCGACAAGGCCCCAGAACTCCTCTTCGTCGGCAAAGCCCCGCTCACGGGCGAACCAGCGCATCACGCCTTCCACGGTGAGCGCGTGCAGGATATGAAAGGGTTCGGTATTCCAGGTTTTCAAAAGGGCCAGGGCCTCTTCTCTGCTGACGGCGCTTTTTCTCATGTCACGCTCTTTCTTCATCCACGCTCTCCGGCAGGGGAGCGGCGTACTGTTTGACCGTGAGCTGATCGATGTATTCCTCAAGCGCCGTCATGCCCGACCCCGTCACGGCGCGGCGACAGTCGGCGTAGTCGAGAATCCTGCTCACGTTTCTGTTGATGAGTTCCGCCTCGGGATGCACCCGTTTCGCGAGATATTCCAGCGAGGAACGGAACGCCTGCGAAAATTTCTGAAGTCTGCGCCATTCCTCCATCTGCTCCGCCACGCTGACGCGTATGGACTCCGGCATCAGGGAGGCTTCCAGCATGGCGCGGCACAGCCGCCAGTCGATGTACTGACCGAACTCCACTTCGAACACCGTAAGCTCGTCGCGGTCGATCATGCGCCGCCATACCTCCGCGCCCTTGGCCATGAGCGGAATCACGTCCACGCTGCTGCCTTCGGGCAGATGCTGCAACACCGTGTCGCGCACATCGTGCACGATGTCCGTCACCGACTCCTTCTCCACGTCGATGACGTCGGCCTTGTTGAGAATGACCAGCACCGGAACGCCGCCGCGCAGCGCAGACACGCGCCCCAGATCCCTGAGCAGCGCCTCTTCGTCGCGCGTGTGCAGCTGCGCCATGTCCAGCACCAGAAACACATGGGTCAGCGGCAGCTTCTCCAGGGCAAAATAGGTTTCGCCCCGATGGCCGTCGTGACGGCTCGTATTGGGACCGGGCGTATCGTAGAAGACAATGGTGCGCTTTTTCTGCAGATGCGGCAGACAAAGACGGATGTCGGCAGGCACGTTTTCGCGCATGGTGCCGTTGTAGGACGCCAGACGATCCGACGTGAGCGGATACCACTCGTCGCTTTCCGAAGGATTGCGGCACACGTTCTCCCCGCACCACGGATCATGAATGATGCGGAAGACCTGTGCCGTCGTGGCCCGGTTTCCGGCGGGGAACACGCCTCTGCCCAGCATGGCGTTGAGCAGCGTGGATTTGCCCGAACTCATGCAGCCGAGAATAAGAATATGAAGCCCGGTATCGGGCACGCGGAACTTGCCCATGATAAACTCCCGTCCGCCTTCCGCGGTCCAGAGTGTTCTTTCTGCAGCATGCCGCCATGCGGACATGCAGAACCGTGTCCGCTCTTCCGAGCATGGGAAGAAACGGCTCGCCGCCCTTCTCCCCTTGGGAAGAATGCGCAGCGCCCTTCCGAAGATACCCTATTGGCGGACCATGGCAAGCCCCCGCGCCGGA
>USNI01000034.1 GCA_900555975.1 uncultured Desulfovibrio sp.
CAGAGGCCGCGCTTGCCTATGAAAACGTGATTTCCGGCTATCCCAACAGCGTGAAGGCTCCGGCATCCTATCTGAAGCAGGGCATGTCTTTTCTGCAGCTCGACAAGAAGGCTGCCGCCAAGCAGCGTCTGAACGAGCTGGTGCGCAAGTTCCCCAAGGCTCCTGAAGCCACCCGTGCCAAGCAGGTCATTTCTCAGAATAAGCTGTAGACAGCCCGCAGTCGGTTGTTTCGAGAGGCCCGGCGGCAAATGACGCCGGGCCTTTTATGCCCCTTCGAAGCGATTTCATGGAGCTTCCCCTGACATCCGATGTCGGTCGGAAACAGAAGGGGCATCGTCGTCATTCGGGAGGAGACGCTGCTCTCTTGGCAATGGGGAAAGAATCGGCTATGATACCATGTTCCTTCAAGTCATGTATTTTTCCCTTCTATCAGGATTCGCATATGCCGGATACTATGAACAATGACGAGGAGCTGAAAATTACGGCTCCCGAAGATTTCCTTCCGCCCTGCGCGCTGGAAGAGCTGCCAGAATCCATGCAGCAGGCCTGCGTCCGCGCCGACTGGATGCGTCTCATGCCTGTCCAGGCGCACGCTCTGCCCTATCTCATGCACGGTCGCGACATTATGGTGCAGTCCCGTACAGGCAGCGGCAAAACCGGAGCCTATCTGCTGCCGCTCCTTTCTCTGCTGGATCCGGGAGAAAGAAAGCCTCAGGCTCTCATTCTTGCGCCTACCCGCGAACTGGCCAGTCAGGTGGAGCACGAGGCTCGTCTTCTTTTTGAAGGCACCGGGCTTTTTGTGGCATCCCTGTACGGTGGTGTAGGGTACGGGCGTCAGCTCGAGGCGCTGAAGGAGGGCGTACAGGTCATCGTGGGCACTCCTGGCCGTGTTCTCGATCATCTGCTGCGCCGGACGCTTTCCCTCGAATTCCTGCGTGCGCTCATTTTTGATGAAGCCGATCGCATGCTTTCCATCGGGTTTTATCCCGATATGAAGGAAATCCAGCGCTACCTGCCTTCCCATGCCATACTGTCCGCACTTTTTTCCGCCACATATCCTCAGCATGTGCTGAATCTGGCGGGAGAGTTTCTGCGCGAGCCGCAGATGCTCAGCCTCTCTCAGGGACAGGTTCATGTGGCAACCATTCAGCATCTCTATGTGGAATGCGGCCGCATGGACAAGGACCGCACGCTGGTGCGCCTCATGGAAACCGAGAATCCTACTTCGGCCATCATTTTCTGCAATACCAAGTCCAATGTGCACTATGTGACCGCTGTGCTCAAGGGATTCGGCTACAATGCGGACGAGTTGTCCGCCGATCTTTCTCAAAACAGGCGTGAGGAAGTTCTTGCCCGCCTGCGCGAAGGAAAGGTGCGTCTTCTTGTGGCGACCGACGTTGCGGCCCGTGGGATAGACATTCCCGCGCTTTCCCATGTGTTTCTGTACGAGCCGCCGGAAGATCGGGAGTCCTACATTCATCGCGCGGGACGTACGGGACGCGCAGGAGCAGCAGGTACGGTGATTTCCCTCGTGGACATCATGGAAAAAATGGAGCTGCAGCGTATAGCATCTTTTTACCGCATCGATCTGACGCCCCTTGCCAACCCCACGGATGAGGAAGTAGCCATCGCCGCAGGTCGTCGTGAAACCGCGCTGCTCGATGCGCGTCGCAGAGCCTGTACCGGTCTGCAGCTGGAACGGTCCCGCCGCTATCTTTCCCTTGTAAAGGAGATGGCCCAGAGCGACGACGAGGATCAGCTTCTCCTTCTGGCTCTTCTGATGGATGCCGATTATCAGCGCAGCCTCGGCATGGAGCAGACGCTTCCCCGTCCCCGTGCCGAGCGTGAGAATGAGCGTCGCTCATCCCGTCGGAAAGGCCGTGAAAAGTCCGGGGACGCTGCCGAAGGTGACGGCGGGGAAAAATCCCGTTCCGGCCGGCGCAGATCCAGAAAGGAACCTGAGAAAGGCACGGAATCCGCTTCCTTGTCTGCGGAAGCTGCCGAAGAAAAGACGACTGATCCGGTCGGTACTGAGTCTGTGCGGGAAGGCGAAGGACGCAGACGTCGTCCCCGTCGCCGTGGCCGCCGTCGTCCTGCGTCTGAAGCCGGGACCGGAGAGACCCGGGACGGAAGCGTGTCCCCGGTTCAGGCAGGAGATGCGGAGTAGAGATCGTGCGCGTACCCGATACGGTGGTTGATCCGCAGGCGGGCAATTCCAGTCCGGAAGCGCTGGTGAACACCTTCGAGGCGCTGCTTGCGGATGCTGATGTTGACACCTTTTTCAGAATTCTCGGCATAGGTCGCCTTGCCCGTTCCGCAAGGCGGCGGATGTATCCGGTGTTTACGGCCTTATGTGCGGGATTGTGGCGTCTGGCCCTGAAAAGGGCCGTACCCGACCGCTGCGACGAGGCGTGTGAACGGTATGTGGTCTGGCTGCAGTCGGGCGGACGGGACGCCGACGCTCAGGTGCTGCTCGTCCGCGACGTCGCCGCTCATCTTCCGCCAAGCGGGGGAGAGGACTTCACGCCCGCTGCCCGCGAGGTTTTCAGCAGGGCGGGCAGAACACCTGATCAGGCGGGGCTTGTGGGCATGGCGCTGTTTCTGCGGCGTCTGTATGATTATTTTTTCAACCATCTCATGTAACAGGAAATCTTATGCCTCAGTACGGCGATCTCGTCATTCTGGCTTCTCCCCGCGGCAAGCGGCACATCTACCGCATCGAGGAAGGACATGATCTGCATACGCAGGACGGCGTCATGCGGGCGGCCGATGTGGTGGCTGCCGATTTCGGTACCGAAGTACGCACCGCCATCGGAGTTCCCTTCCGGCTGGAGCAGCCTCAGCTCTACGACCTGGTCATGGGCATCAAAAGGCAGACGCAGATCATGTATCCCAAGGACATGGGACTCATCTGCTTCAAGCTCGGCGTAGGCAACGGACGCACCATACTTGAAGCCGGTTCCGGTTCCGGCGGATTCACGCTGGCGCTGTCGTGGTTCTCCGGTCCGAACGGCCATGTACACAGCTTCGAGGCCCGCGAGGAGTTCCATAAGTTGGCAAAACGCAATCTGGAATGGGCAGGTGTCGGCGACAACGTCACCTTCCACCTGCGCGACATCGCCGACGGATTCGGTGTCGATGATCCCGCGGTGCTCAATGGAAAGAAGGGCGATGCACTCTTTCTGGATGTGCGCACGCCCTGGGAATATCTGGATGCCGCTCGTGAGGCTCTTGTGCCCGGCGCACCCATAGCCTTTCTTCTGCCCACCGTGGAACAGGTTTCCGAACTCATCAAGGTGCTGGAAATAGAGCCTTTTGAGGAGACGGAAGTCTGTGAAATCCTTGTGCGGCCGTGGAAGGTCGTGCCGGGACGACTCCGCCCGGCGGACCGCATGAGCGCGCACACGGCTTTTCTGGTGTTCACGAGAGTGCAGGAACGCAGCGCCGACTGGGATGCCCTCATTCCGCTCGGCACCCGTGAGCGCAAGCAGGAAGCGGCCCGTCAGGCACGGCTCGCCGCAGCCCGAGGGGAAGATCCCGACGGCGTGGATTATGAGATCTAGAGAACCCGGGAACCCGGCATCTTTGATCCGGCATGGTCACATGTTCCGGCGACTCCTGCTGCGTCATGCGCGGGGAAAGGATGCCGGAAGAAATTGCGTGTCAGGGACACGAGAAATCGTGAGGGTCTGACGCCGGGGCAATTTCCGGACGCTCTGCTCGGAATGGTACGGAACCGTGCGCCCGCATGTTCCGTTCGGCAGAACGGCGGCGCACGGAGGATGCTTTCCGGCCCCGCAGTCTTATCTGTGCCGGCCGGAGACGGGAAAAACGTTTCAGGTGGAGAGAGAAGGACATCCATGTCTTCAGTTTCCGGGATGCGGGTCGGAGTCCGACATCTTGTCACCATAACACGGGGCGGCACCCCGGATGCATTGTCATGAACATCACCATTCAGAATCTTTCCAAATCTTACGGCGGTCGCGATATTTTCCATGATTTTTCTCTGGATATCGTGGACGGCATGCGGCTTTGCGTATGCGGTCCCAACGGAACGGGCAAGTCCACGCTTCTGCGCATGATGGCAGGAGTGGATGCCCCGGACGGTGGTCGCGTCATCATTCCCAGGGACTGTCGCGTGGGGTATGTGGAACAGATACTGGATGAAAAGACCCTTGATGTGCCTCTTCTGGAATGGGTGCAGGATGCGCTGCCGGACTGGGGCGATTTCTGGCAGGAATGGGAAAAGGCGCAGTCTGCAGGAGACGAGACGGCCATGAACCGGCTCATGGCCCGTCAGCATGATCTTGAGACGCGATACGGCTATAATCCTGAACAGCGTGCGCAGACGGTGCTTTCCGGTCTGGGATTTTCAAAGGACAAATGGCATCTGCCCATCCGGCAGCTGTCCGGCGGCTGGCGTGAGCGCGCCAAGCTGGCCCGCGTGCTTACTGCCGGGGCCGATGTGCTCTTTCTTGACGAACCTACCAACCATCTGGATCTTGAGGCCGTGGAGTGGCTGGAAGAGTTCCTCATGGAGTTCAAGGGAATTCTGGTGTTCGTGGCGCATGACCGTGTGTTCATGGATCATGTGGGTACGCATGTTCTGTATCTGGGGGCATCCAGACCCATATTCCGCAAGTGTTCCTACACCAAGTTTCTGGAGCTTCAGGAGGAAATAGAGGAGCAGCGTGAACGCGAGGCCAAGCAGATTGCCGACGAGATAGCGCACAAGATGGACTTTGTTCGCCGTTTCAAGGCCAAGGCCACCAAGGCCCGTCAGGCGGGATCCCGTCAGAAGCAGGCGAAGAAGCTGGAAAAGGAACTGGAGCAGTATCGTCCTGAGCCGAAAAGGCGTGAGCTTTCGTTCAAGTGGCCTGAGGCGGCACCTTCGGAAAAGGTCGTGCTTTCCGTCGCGGATCTGGCCTTCCATTTTCCGGACGGAACCACGCTCTGGCCGCCGCTCACCTTTTCGCTGTTCCGTGGACAGAGGGTCGGCCTTGTAGGACACAACGGCTGCGGCAAGTCGACGCTTCTCAAGATTCTTGCCGGCAGACTGGCCCGTACCGGCGGAACGCTGACCATGGGTTCCACGACGCGCATGGGATACTACAGTCAGCAGCAGGCGGAGACTCTGGATCTTGGTGGCACCGTTCTTGGAGAAATGCGTCGTCTGTCCGATCCGCACACATCGGAAGAGGAGCTGATGAGCGTGCTCGGTCTGTTCATGCTTGGTCAGGGCTACTTCGACCGGGCGGTGGACTCTCTTTCCGGCGGGGAGAGAAGCCGGCTCGTTCTTGCGCTGCTTTTCCTCAGGCGCTGCAATTTTCTTGTTCTTGACGAACCTACGAACCATCTGGATCTGGAAAGCCGCGACGCGCTTGTGGAGGCTCTGGAGGCCTTCGACGGAACGCTTCTCGTAGTGGCGCACGATCGTCATCTGCTTACCGAGGCCGTGGATGAAATCTGGGCCGTGGACGATATGGGAATCACCGTCTACAAGGAAGGCTTTGCGCAGTATGACGCTGCGCGCCGGGCGGCGCGCGCTGCGGCGGCAAAGCAGGACCTTGAGCCGGCTTCCTCGGTCCCGTCGTCTTCGCCGGCCTGCCGACCCCTGCCGGGAACAAATCTTTCCCGTGAGGACCTCAAGAAGCTCAAGCGTGAGCAGGCCGAACAGAGAAACGCTCTTTACAAGCAATTGAAACCGCTGCAGGCTTCCTATGAGAAGCAGGAAAAGGCCTTTGAGGCGCTTCTTGCCAGACAGGAGGAAGTGGAGGGGTTGCTTGCAGATCCGGCCATCTATGCCGACGGGACAAGAGCCGCGGAACTTCTCAAGGAGTTTCATTCGCTCCAGGAATGCTCCGAAAGGGAACTGGAGGAGCTTGGGGAGCTGGAGGCGCGTATTGCCGACCTTGAGGCCAGAAGATCGGCCCTTTCTCTTGACGGAGGAGAGTAGTTTTGTCCGGGCATTCCCGTCCGTCGTCCGCCGTTCCGGCATGGTTCGGGAGAGAGGCGGCGTATTCTCGTATTGCCTGCATGTGAGGGACGGTGTTTCAGAAAGCCCGGTCGTCGGGGCAGAAAGCGCCTTTTTGTCGGGAAGCCGTAAGAAATGGCTCATCAGAGCATGGAAGGACGATACGGGCTGCTGGAAACGATAAAAAAGTCTGACTGTCATCATATTGCCTCAGTTGTATGCCATGCTGGCGGGCGATGTTCTGAAAATGGTGCTGCCCTGCTGTTTTTTTTCTGGAAATTTTTTCTGGAAAAGGAGACTATCGGGATGGACACGAATGTCGGTCGGCAAGCCGTTTCTCTTTTTGTCAGGAGAGCCTCGTGATCGATCAGAAGTATTTGCAGTGCCATTTTTTCAGATCGCAGACCAAGGACAGCACCATGCACAGGAAAAAGCCGCAGTCCGGCCGGGTGTACCGCATAGGCGAGGCCGCCCGTGCGCTGAATCTTCAGACCAGCGTACTCCGGTTCTGGGAGGGGGAATTTCCCGGACTCAGTCCCGTTCGTACGCCGAAGGGACAGCGTCTGTATTCGGAAAGCGACATGGAGCTGCTGCGCAGAATACGTTCTCTGCTGCATGAGCAGGGCATGACCATCGAGGGCGCGCGCCGTGTGCTCGCAGGCGAAGCCATGCCGGAACTGGCCGAGGCACTCTCGGTTCGTCCCGTCTCGACCGGCGAGGAAGACAGAAAGACGCTTTCCGACATTCTGCAGGAACTTATGGAGATTCGTGCGCTGCTTGCCGGCAGTGCCTTCTCCGACAACCATCCGTCCAAGGAGAAACGTTCATGATTCTTTCGCCGTCGCTTCTTTCCGCCGACTGCGGAAATCTGGCCGAAACGCTCAGAAATCTGGAAGCTGCCGGAGTGAAGTGGGTGCATTGGGACGTGATGGACGGGCAGTTCGTGCCCAACATCACGTTCGGACAGCACGTCATCAAAGGCCTGCGCCCGGCGTCGGGTCTTTTTTTTGACGTGCATCTCATGATCGAGCAGCCGGAGCGCTATCTTGCCGATTTCAAGGCCGCAGGCGCGGACATGCTCGTAGTGCATACCGAAGCCACGGTTCATCTTCAGCGCACGCTTGCGGAAATACGCCGCCTCGGCATGAAAGCCGGTGCTGCTCTCAATCCCTCCACGCCGCTTTCCGTTCTCGACTATGTGCTCGAAGATGTGGACATGGTGCTGATCATGAGCGTGAACCCCGGCTTCGGGGGACAGAAATTTCTGCCCGCCACGTTCCGCAAGGTCGCGGAACTGAGGGCGAAACTCAACGCCGCAGGCCGGTCCGACTGCCTTGTGCAGGTCGACGGCGGCGTGAACGTCGACAATACCGGAGCACTGACGGAGGCCGGAGCGGATGTTCTGGTTTCCGGTTCCGCGTTCTTCGGCCATCCTCCCTTCAGTGAACGTCTTGCCGCCTTCATGGCCGCAGCGTGCTGATTTTGTCATATTCTCAAGGAGACAGTATGCCTACTCGCGCAGAACTTGCCAATGCTATCCGCGCTCTTTCCATCGACGCCATTGAAAAAGCCAGATCCGGTCATCCCGGCGCGCCCATGGGGATGGCCGATATGGCCGAAGCCCTGTGGCGCGGTTTTCTGAAGCATAATCCTGCCGATCCCGCATGGCCCGATCGTGATCGCTTTGTTCTTTCCAACGGTCACGCTTCCATGCTGCTTTATGCCCTGCTGCATCTTACCGGATACGATCTTTCCATGGACGATATCCGCAATTTCCGTCAGCTTGGTGCGAAAACTCCGGGACATCCCGAATTCGGAGTGACCCCCGGAGTGGAAATGACTACGGGACCTCTCGGACAGGGCATTGCCACGGCTGTGGGCATGGCTCTTGCCGAACGCATGATGGCACATACCTTCAACCGCGATGGGTTCCCCGTCATGGATCACTACACCTGGGTCTTCCTTGGCGACGGCTGTCTCATGGAAGGCGTGGCTCAGGAAGCCTGCTCCCTCGCCGGGACCTGGAAGCTCGGCCGCCTCATCGCCCTTTATGACGACAACGATATTTCCATCGACGGCAAGGTCGAGGGATGGTTCACCGACGATACCCCCGCCCGTTTCGAAGCCATGGGCTGGCATGTGGTGTGCGGTGTGGACGGTCATGATGCCGAGGCTCTGGACATGGCCATCCGTCAGGCCATGGCCGTGACGGACAAGCCTTCTCTCATATGCTGCAAGACCGTTATCGGCCGCTTTGCCCCCACCAAGGCGGGTACGGCTTCCTGCCATGGTTCTCCGCTCGGACCGGAAGAAGCAGCAGCCGCCCGCGCGGCCATGAACTGGACTGCCGAACCCTTCACTGTTCCCGAAGAGATCCGTGCCGCCTGGGATGCCCGTGAAAAGGGCGCCGCCGCACAGAAGGCGTGGGAAGACATGTTTGCCGCCTATGCGGCCGCCTATCCCGAACTTGCTGCGGAATTTCGTCGTCGCATGGCCGGAGATCTTCCTGCGGCATGGCCTGAGGCGGCTCGTAAGGCCGTGGAAAGCGCCATGGCGGAAACGAAGGATGTGGCCACCCGTGCTGCCGGCAAGAATGCTCTCAACATCCTTGCTCCCGTGCTGCCCGAACTCGTTGGCGGTTCCGCCGATCTCAGCGGTTCCGTGGGAACCGAGCACAAGGGTGCGAAAACTCTGGACGTAAGTGATTACTCCGGAAACTATATCCGTTACGGCGTTCGTGAGTTCGGCATGGGCGCTGTCATGAACGGTCTGAAGCTGCATGGCGGCTTCATTCCCTATGCGGGCACATTCTTTGTATTTTCCGATTACGCCAAGAGCGTCATCCGATCTGCGGCCATCATGAAGATCCGTGTCATCTGGGTGCTGACCCACGACTCCATCGGCGTTGGGGAGGATGGTCCCACGCATCAGCCTGTGGAGCAGATTGCCGCACTGCGCATGACGCCCGGCGTGCAGGTCTGGCGTCCCTGCGACAGCACCGAGGCCGCCATGGCATGGACGCAGGCCGTGGAATACAAGGACGGTCCCGTGTGTCTCGTCATGAGCCGTCAGAATCTGCCTCAGCAGCATCGCAGTGAGGAACAGGTCGAGGCCATCCGCCGCGGAGGCTATGTGCTCAGAGACTGCGAAGGGGAGCCGGAACTCATTTACATTGCCACAGGTTCCGAAGTACAGCCTGCCGTGCAGGCTGCCGAACAGCTGACGGCACAGGGACGCCGCGTGCGCGTGGTTTCCATGCCTT
>USNI01000035.1 GCA_900555975.1 uncultured Desulfovibrio sp.
TGATCTTTTCCGTCGTCGGGACTCTTCCGCCCCGGCGACGCGCATTCACGACGAAGGGGGAGCGGCAACTTGCGTTGCCGCTCCCCCTTCCCGTATTCCGTTTCTTTCGGACATTCCGTGATTCACGGCTGTCCGGGCCGGCGTTTTCTACGGAACCAGAGGCGCAAAATTCAGCCCCGTTTCCACGGGCAGCGCAAACATGAGGTTTGCATTGGCCACGGCCTGACCGGAAGCTCCGCGACAGAGATTGTCTATGGCCGACGTGATGATGAGGCGGCCTGTACGCTGATCCACGGTAACGGCGATGTCGCAGAACATGGTCCCGCGCACGTTGCGGGTTTCCGGCAGTCTGCCGGCAGGCATGACGCGCACCCAGGGACAGTCCTTCCAGAAATCCTCGTACATGGCCTGCACGTCGGCCTGCGAAAGGGCGCTGTTCAGCTTCGTGTAGATGGTGGCAAGAATGCCCCGGCTGATGGGAAGAAGATGCGGATTGAACGACACCGTCACGGCAGAACCTGCCGCCACGGAAAGTTCCTGTTCAATTTCAGGCGTATGGCGATGTCGGCCGCCGATGTTGTAGGGGCGGAACGAATCGGCGACCTCGCAGTACAGGGAACTGACCACGGCCTTGCGGCCGGCGCCGGTGGTACCGGACTTGGCATCGATGATGATGTCGTCGGTGCGTACGATGCCGCCTCTGAGGGCCGGATACAGCCCGAGGATGGACGCCGTAGGATAGCATCCGGGATTGGCCACCAGACGGGCCTGACGAATCTGCCCGCCATAGATTTCAGGCAGACCGTACACGGCGTGCGCAAGATGTTCCCTGCGGGTATGCGGCTTATACCACGCCTCATAGACTTCGGCATCGCGCAGACGAAAATCCGCCGACAGATCGACGACCTTCACTCCGGCGTCATAGAGATCGGCGCCTATTTCCATGGCCACGCCGTGAGGCACGGCAAGAAACACCACGTCGCAGACTTCGGCCAGGGCGCGGGCATCAGGCTCAATGAGCGTCACGTCCGCGCCGGGCAGTCCCTGCAGAAAAGGATAGACGGCATCCAGTCGCTTGCCCGCATCCTGTCGCGACGTGGCCGCGGTCAGTCTCATGGAAGGATGGGAGGCCAGAATGCGGGAAAGTTCCATTCCCGTGTAACCCGTGACGCCGACCAGTCCGGCTCTCAGCATGGCAGTACTCCAGAAAAAGGGGCCGGAAAATCCGGCCCGCTGAAAGAAAAAAGGAGGTTCAGGAACGAGCCACGAACTTCATGCGCAGCTCATAAAGGACGTCGCGCATGAGTTTGCTTTCCTCGGGGGTAAGACCGTTGCGCGTCTTGTCATCGAGCATGGTAAGCACGTCGATGGCATTGCGGGCCAGCGCCTCGTTGCGGGTCGTGCCTCCGGTTTCCGGATTGGGCACCTCTCCAAGATGCACCAGCGCCGAAGAGGCAAGAGAGAGCACAAAGGTGGAAAACGTGACTTCCGGCAACATGTGAGCATCCGACCTGTCCGACATGGTTCCCCCGATATCCTGAACGAAAACGGTTATTCCTGATAGTTGGGCTTTGCGTTGACCATGGTCGTGTCCAGCGGATACATGTACACGGCGCAGCGGGTCTTCACGCCCGAGGTAAGACCAGCATAGGAATTGACGGCCACCACAAGATCCACCTTGCCGTTGTTGTCCACGTCGGCGACGGACACGTCGCACACCGTGCCTCTGATGCGGCGGGTCTTCCAGAGCAGTTCCATGCCCATGCCGTTCCACAGCATGGCATGGATTTCGCCCTGCGGATAGGTACGGTAGTTGGAGAACAGCTTGCCGGCCGCGGTGATGGGCTTGTTGACGATGAGTTCATAGCGACCGTCACGATCGAGATCCACGACGGGCATGCGCATGGGGATGTAATACAGCACGGCATCGGAGCTTTCACCGCTGGAGGCCAGGGAACCTATGCCGCGATCGCCCATGGCGTACACGGAGCTGCCGCTGTAGGTGTCTTCCGTACCAGCAAGACGGTTGCCGCGGGCATCGTAGGTGACCAGCGTCTCATTCTCGGCAATGAGCGCGAGATGGTCGCCGCGCTTGCCGCGATCGGCGGGAATCCACGAGAAGTTGAATACCGTGGCCTGCTTGGGCAGATTGGAGAGCTTGCCGCCGCGCACCACTTCGTCCCCCCTGATGCGGGCTTCGTACACGGCGCCGCTGACCACCTTGCTGCGGTCGCTGTCCTGGGCTATGAGCGCGGGAGCATAGAGCGGCGGAATGTTGACGACGTTCAGATACCGGCGGACGTTGCGCACCACCACGCGGAACTTGCCCTGGGAGAACTGAAGAACCTGGGAATAGGCGTTGGTGTCACTCTTGTCATATCCCGAGAGAATGACATAATTCTTGCCGTCCTGTTCATAGTGACGGGCAAGCACGGGCTTCATGGAGGAGGGAATCTTGTACTCGCCGATCTCCACAAGCTTGTTGCCATCCTTCCAGACGTAGGCGTTCAGAGTATTGTCGTTGAGCAGCAGCACTTCGTTTCTGCCGTCGCCGTCGATATCGGCGACTTCCATGCCCATGCATTCAAAGCCGATCATCTGACTGCGGATCTGCGCGCTCTCGCTTTCGGTTCCCTGATAGCGCAGGGCGGGGTTGAGATAGGCGTTGTCCTGAACGCGCCCGTAGGTTTCATTCATGACGAAGGCGCTGTTCGGAGATCCCGTGCCCGTGCCCGCGGAGGCTGCGGAGCGGCTTACGTCGGTGCGGCCGAACACTTCGATGTTGATGCTGTCGGCAACGTTCTGCAGTCCGCCGATGAGGGCGTTCACAGCGGTGGTGGAAGATTCCTTCCACACCTTTCCGTCGGGAGAAAGGGTACTCACGTCGAGACTGGCCTGATCACCCATGACGGTGACGCTGCCCCATATGACATAGTCGGCATTGAACTGACGGCCCAGGGATGCGGCCGCATCCCTGGACGCGGGAGCCTTTTCCTTCAGCGCGGCGTCCTGCCGGGCCACGGGTTCGAACTTTCCCTGCAGGAACAGACGGGACGTCAGCATGGACGGGACGGCCTGACCGAGATAGGAATAGCCCTGAGCGCCGGAAACCGAGAAGGGAGCCACCACGTAGGTAGCCGCCATGGCTGGCACTTGCATCATCAGCAGCAGAAGGGTAAATGCCCATACAGCGGGCAGAAATCGTCTGGACATACAATACTCCTTGAAGGATTTGCAAGGCACTCTACACTTTCTCGCCCCAAACGGCAACAGCGCGATCACTCACTTTTTGTAACAGCAAGCCACATGATGATCCCACGGTGACCATGACCACAGCACGACGTTCCTTCCGCTTCGCCTGCGCCCCCGCGGAAATTCCCCTTGTCGAGGAAATGCTTCGTCTTCAGGGCTTCCGCTTTGAAGAAGATCCCTTTTTCCCGCCTGCCCGGCGCCTTGTGGAAGGACCGGGGCCTCTGGGCAACAGTCTGGCCGGATTTTTCGGCCTTCTCTACATTCAGGACAGGGCATCCATGCTTCCGCCCGTAGCTCTCGATCCTCCGAAGGGGGCTTCCGTTCTCGACATGTGCTCCAGTCCGGGAAGCAAGACCAGTCAGCTCGCCTGGCTCGTGGGTCCGGACGGTCTAGTGCTCGGCAACGAACCGTCGCCCGTCCGTCTTGCCAATCTGCGGCGCAATCTGCACGTCATGGGTCTCACGCAGACGGTCACCTGCTGCCAGAGCGGGGAAAGCATGCCGCTTCCCGATGCGTCATGGGACTTCATCCAGCTCGATCCTCCCTGCTCCGGATGGGGCACCGTGGAAAAGAATCCCAGAGTCATGGATATCTGGAAGGACGACAAGGTCGCGCCGCTCATCCGGCTACAGAAGGACCTTCTGCGCGAAGCCGGGAGACTGCTGCGTCCCGGAGGCGTGGTCGTGTACTCCACCTGCACCACCGACGTGGAGGAAAACGAAAAACAGGTTCTTTTCGCCCGTGAGGAACTGGGACTTGAACTGGAACCGCTCGACAGCGTTCCCGGTTTCAATCTGCAGCCGCCGCAGGGATGCGAGGGCGTGTGGTGCCTTTCTCCGAAGCTGGGCGACACACAGGGCTTCTTCGTGGCCAGACTGCGCAAACCGGGACGCTCCGAAGGTCCCGTTCCCTATACGGAACAGCCCGTGCAGGCCGAGGTCGTCGACGATCGCCGCCTCAGGGAACAGGGGCTGGACCCGGAACGCGTTCACGCCGACATAGGCATCTTCGGCGGCAGCCTGCATGCTCTGCCCGTACAGGCGCTCGCCCGTCTTCCGGAGTCTCTGCACTGGCAGGGGCTGTACATGGGAAAGGCAGGCAAAAACGGCGACATCCGCCTTTCTCCCCGCGTCCGCATCGAGGGGCCGGGAGCGCACGTCGATCTGGAAGGCATGGAAGGGCTGAAGATCATCTCGGGTCTTCTGCAGGGACAGAGCATTGCGGCGCCGTCGGGCATCGGAGCCGGAGAGCGTACCGCCCTGCTCCGCTGGAACTCTCTTCCCCTCGGCAGACTGAACATCAAGAACAAACGACTGGTCTGGTCGGAACGCTAGACAAAACTCGGAGGGAGCGCATCGATCCCGTTCCTGACGGGGCGATGTTTCCCGCTCAGCATTCCATTCTTTCCACGCGAAGGGTTCCCCGTCCGTTCTTGCGAGCCTCAAGAAGTACGAACGTGGCCGGAGCAGACTGCCTTGTAAAGACGAAACGCAGTCTCTCCGGCCGCAGTCTCCGCGGCAGGGCGGCGAGAAGATCCGTCGTGCGCTCCGCTCCGCTCACCGCCATGAGAACGGCCGAAGGTTTCAGCAGTCTGTCGGCTGCGGAAAAAAAATCCGGAAAGGTGTGCTCCGTGCCGAAAAGCGCGGTACGACGCATGCATGAGGATGGTACACGTCCGGCCCCCTCCCTGCGCCACGGAGGATTGCAGAGCACGGCGTCAAAAAGCGGGAGTGCGTCGGGCGAGGCATCCCCGCCGGAACAGGCGCGAAGACGCCGCACACAGCCGGCATCCGCCACGTCTCCTCCGACAACGGAAAAGCGCCGCTCCACGCCGAGTCTGACGGCATTTCGTTCTGCGGCTTCGACCAGCGCGGACTGAATCTCCAGACCGACCCCCTGCCACAGCGGTCTGCGACGCAGCACGGCCAGCGCCACCACCCCGCATCCCGTTCCGAGATCGGCGAAACTCGTTCTTTCCGGCAGGGCGCTTTCCATGGCAAACTCGGCAAGCAGCAGAGCATCCCTGCTGAAACGAAAACTGCCCTCCGGCTGCTCCAGACCGGAAGGAAACGCCGCACCTTCCCTGCTTTCCTCCTCCTTCACATATACTCCTTCGCGTTGATGTCATTGCGAAACATACCCGTTCCCGCTATAAAGGAACATCGGTTCCGGACGCCCGGAACATGATCCGCGTTCCGTTTCCTTTTTCCGTCGTGAGTACCCCATGTTCCGAGCAGATCTGCACATCCATTCCCGTTTTTCCAGAGCAACGAGTTCACGCCTTACGCTTCCCCATCTGGCGGCATGGGCAGGCGCCAAGGGCATAGACGTTCTGGCCACGGGCGACTTCACGCATCCCGTGTGGCGGCAGGAACTGCGGGAGGCCCTCGAAATAGACGATGCAAGCGGCCTGCTGCGCATGAAACCCCCGCTTTCCCGCGGCGACGTCGCCCGTGAAATTCCCCATCTGGCAGGCATGGAGCCTCACGAACCCCGCTTCATGCTGGAAGCGGAGATCAGTTCTATCTACAAGAAAAACGGAGCGGTGCGCAAGATACATAGCCTCGTCTATGTTCCGGACTTCGACGCCGCCGACAGGCTCTGCGAAAAACTGGAAGCCGTCGGCAATCTCAAGTCGGACGGGCGTCCCATTCTCGGGCTGGACGTGAAGGATCTGCTCTCCATGGTACTGGACATCCCCCGCGCCTACATGATTCCCGCCCATATCTGGACGCCGTGGTTTGCCCTCTTCGGCTCAAAATCCGGCTTCGACAGTCTGGACGAATGTTTTGAAGACCTTGCACCCCATATTTTCGCGGCGGAAACCGGTCTTTCTTCCGATCCGGACATGAACCGATGCTGGAGTCATCTCGACAGGCTGCTCATGGTGTCGAGTTCCGACGCACACTCCGGAGAAAATCTCGCCCGCGAGGCCACACTCTTCGACGGGACCTTGAGCTATGACGGCATCTTCGACGCACTGCACCAAAAGAACGGAGATACCGTCTACGCCGGAACGCTGGAATTCTTCCCCGAAGAAGGCAAATACCACCTCGACGGTCACCGCGCATGCGGCGTTGTTCTGGAACCTGCGGAATGCATGAAGCTCGGCAACATCTGTCCCGTGTGCGGCAAGCCCCTCACCATAGGCGTCCTGCACCGCGTGCTGGCTCTGGCGGACAGAACGGCTCCGCCCTGTCCGGGCAAGGATTTTCAATCGCTCATTCCCCTGCCGGAAATTCTCGGGGAAATTCTTCACTGCGGTGCAAAGACCAGAAGGACACAGGAAAAATACGCCGATCTTCTGGATCGCTTCGGATCGGAAATGGCCGTTCTTCAGGATGTTCCCGAAGACGATCTGCGCCTGTTCTGGCCGGAGCTCGGAGAAGCCGTGTCGAGAATGCGCGCAGGGAAGGTCATCCGTCATGCCGGCTACGACGGAGAATACGGCGTCATCCGCCTCTTTGAAGAGCAGGAAAACACCCCTTCCCTGCTGGAACGGATCCCCGCAGCAAGACGCAGGCCGCTTTCCACGGAAAAAAAGACGCAAAAAAAAACTCCGGCGGACGCCGTGACCCGAACGGACGACGCCTTCCCTGAGAAAACGCCCGTCCAAGAACATGTTTCATCGCCCTTTTCCCTCGACTCGTTCAGCGCCATGCAGAAGGCCGCGCTGAATGCCGGCCCCGGCCCCGTGCTCATTCTCGCCGGACCCGGCGCGGGCAAGACGCGCACCCTTGTCGGAAGACTTGTACGTCTGCTTTGCTCGGGAGTTCCGGCAGAAGACATCGTGGCCGTCACCTTTACCCGCCGCGCAGCCGAAGAAATGCGTACACGTCTTGCCGGCGCCCTGCGCGACGTATCCGGCAGGGATGAAAACCTCGAACTGCCGGAAACCGACACTCTGCACGCCCTCGCCCTGAAACGATGGCCCGGAGAAGCTCCCGTGGTGCTCTCCGAGGAAGGAGCGCGCAAGGCCTTCGCCTCGGCCAATCCCGAACTGGAGGACAGGGAAGCCTCCAGACTCTACGACCGGCTGGAGCTGGCCCGGGAAACGCTGAACATGCCCGAAGAGCTTGCTGCCCCTGCGGAACGCTATCGCCGCTGGAAAAAGGAAAGGGGCCTTGCCGACTACACCGATCTTCCGGAAACCTGGCTTGCCGAACTGAAAAGCAGAAATTACGGAGCCTCCAAGCCCTGGAAACATATCCTCGTCGATGAAGTGCAGGATCTCTCGCCTCTGCAGAAGGCCCTGGTGGAAGCGCTCACTCCGGCCGACGGCTCGGGATTCTTCGGCATCGGTGACCCGGACCAGTCCATCTACGGTTTCCGTGGCGCGGATGCCGGCATTGAAGCGTCGCTGCGTGCCCGATGGCCGCAGCTTCAGGTTCTGGGACTCACGGAAAGCCATCGGTCCGCATCGGCCATTCTGGAAGCCGGACGCGACGCTCTTGCCGGACACGCGGCATGCGGCGAGCTGTCTTCCGTCACCGGCTTTTCCGCCACTCTGCAGTGGATGGAAGCCCCGAACGCCGAACGCGAAGCCTCATGGATTGCCGACCGCATCGCCTATCTCATCGGCGGCACCTCCCATCAGCAGGCCGACCTGCATGAAACGCTGGCGGGATGTCATCTTGAGTCCGGCTCCTGCAGTCCCGGCGACATAGCGGTGCTCTGCCGCATCAAGGCACTCATTCCTCCCATCCGCGCGGCGCTGGAAAAACGCGGCATTCCTTGTTCCGCTCCGGAAAGCGAGGCCTTCTGGAGCGACGAACGCGTGGACGCCATGCTTCAGGCCGCCGCACGGTTCCATCGGAACGAGGAGCACTCGCGCAGGGAAGCCGTCTTTCTGGATGCCGGCCGTTTTCCTCTTCTGGCCGCCATGGCTGCGCCTTCCCCATCCCATGAAAACAAGAGCGAAGACGTGCTGGATGAACTTCCCGCCGCCGTCTGGTCGAAAGGCCCCGAGTCCGTCCTTGCACATTGCCCGGACAGATTCGATCCTCTCTTCTCCGAATCCGCTGCCTTCAGAAAACTTCTCCGCGCATGGAAGGAGCACGGGGGCTGGCAGGAGCTTCTCTCCTTCGTCTCCTTCCGACGGGACATAGACATGGTTCGCGGACAGGCGGAATACGTGCAGATCATGACCATGCATGCTTCCAAGGGACTGGAATTCAAGGCCGTTTTTATCCCCGGTCTGGAAGACGGTCTTCTTCCCTTCCGCGGCGTGGGAACGCTCCTCGGCAATGCGGACGATTTCATGCCGCCCTCCGTGGAAGAAGAGGAACGCCTGCTCTATGTCGGCATAACCCGCGCTTCCGAAGCAGTCTTTCTCTCTTCGGCTGCCACGCGCCGTCTGTACGGACATACACTGACGCTGCAGCCTTCCCCTCTCCTCCCCCTGTCACACTTCCACACCGTAAAACTGACCAGACACACAAAAACCACCGCCAGTCAGCTGAGCCTGTTCTGACCGCAGACGGAAACGCCATTCCAAGGACAGGGGGCCGGTTTTCCACAACCGGCCCCTGTCTTTGGGTTTTGTC
>USNI01000036.1 GCA_900555975.1 uncultured Desulfovibrio sp.
CATGGCCGTGGAGGCGGGCATCGTGGACAAAAGCGGCGCCTGGTTCGCCTATGGTGATGAAAAGCTCGGTCAGGGTCGCGAAAGAGTGCGAGACCTTCTGAACGAGAACATCGCGCTTCGTGACGAGATCGAGGCCAAGGTCAAGGAGCATCTCGGCTTCGGCGCGGACATGGCTGCCGCTCCCGCGGTGGAAGTGCCCGGTGACGAAGACAGTTACGACGAAAGCTACTGATTTCAGGTCATGCCGCAGGGCCGCCTCCGGGCGGCTCTGCCGTTCCCTGAAAAGACGATACGGCGGCCGGATCCGGCCGCTCTGAACGTGAAAAAGACCGGGGAAAGAGCTTTCTTTTCCCGTAGTTGCAGAAGGCCAGGTTGCGGCCTCATCGGGAGAATATATGCTCACTGCCAAGGAAATACGTCGAAAATTTCTGGAATTTTTTGAAAAGAACGGCCATGCCGTGGTTCCTTCCTCCTCTCTGGTGCCCAAGGACGACCCCACGCTGCTCTTCACCAACGCCGGCATGGTGCAGTTCAAGAAACTCTATCTCGGTCAGGAACATCGTTCCTATCGCTGCGCGGCCACCTCGCAGAAGTGTCTGCGCGTTTCCGGCAAGCACAACGACCTTGAAAACGTCGGTCGTACCGCCCGCCATCATACGTTCTTTGAAATGCTCGGCAACTTTTCCTTTGCCTACTATTTCAAGCGCGAGGCCATAACCTTTGCATGGAAGTTCGTCACCGAAGAGCTGCACCTGCCCAAGGAAAAGCTCTACGTCACCGTGTACGAGAACGACGACGAGGCCTACAAGCTGTGGCAGGAAATCGCGGGCATGCCCGCCGATCACATTACCCGCATGGGTGAGAAGGACAACTTCTGGACCATGGGCGATACCGGCCCCTGCGGTCCCTGCTCGGAAATCTACATCGATCAGGGCGAGGACATGGCCTGCGGTCCGAACTGCGGCATCGGCAAGTGCGACTGCGACCGCTTCCTTGAAATCTGGAACCTCGTGTTCACCCAGTACGATCAGAAGGAACCCGGCGTGCGCGTTCCTCTGGAACATCCCAACATCGATACCGGCATGGGTCTTGAACGCATTGCGGCCGTGTGTCAGGGCAAGCGCTCCAACTTCGACTGCGATCTTTTTCAGGACATCATCCAGTATGCGGCTTCCATCGCGGGCGTGACCTACAGCTTCTCCGCTCCCGACACCAACGATGTGGATACCGCGCTTCGCGTCATCGCCGACCACAGCCGTGCCGCCGCCTTCATGATTGCCGACGGCATTCTGCCCTCCAATGAAGGCCGCGGCTATGTGCTGCGCCGCCTCATCCGCCGCGCCCTGCGTTTCGGTACGCTCATGGGGCTGCACGAAGCCTTCCTCTACAAGACCGTGGGCAAGGTCGTGGAGGTCATGGGCGACGATTACCCCGAACTTCGCGAACATGCCGAATTTCTGTCCCGCGTTGTCTTCGAGGAAGAAAACCGCTTCCGTGTGACTCTTGACAAGGGACTTGCCCTGCTGGACAGCGAGCTTGCCTCCCTGGCGGCCGAAGGCAGGACCGTCATTCCCGGCGAAGTGGCCTTCCGTCTGAACGACACCTACGGTTTCCCGCTCGACATCGTGTCCGACGTGGCCTACAAGCGCGGCTTCACCGTGGACGAGGAAGGCTTTGCCGAAAAGATGCAGGAGCAGCGTGCCCGTGCCCGCGCAGCCTGGAAGGGGTCCGGAGAAAAGGATCTTGCCGCCCGTTTCCGCGGTCTGCTTGAGGAAGGGATGCAGTCCGAATTCGTGGGCTACGACATGCTGAAGGCCGACAGCCGCATCGTGGCGCTGCTCGATGAGGACGCCCTCACCGTGGAGAGTCTGGAAGCCGGAGCAAAGGGCTATGTTGTCACGCTGCAGACGCCGTTCTACGGTGCCTCCGGCGGCCAGAGCGGCGATACCGGCATCATCGTCACCGAAGAGGGCAAGGCCCGTGTGATCGATACCCTGAAGCCCACGCTCACCGTGCAGCAGATTGAAGTGACCGAAGGCATCATCCGTTCCGAACAGGAAGTGTCCATGGAAGTGACCGAAGGCGCGCGTATGGCCGCGGCCCGCAACCATTCCTGCACGCATCTTCTTCAGGCGGCGCTTCGCAAGGTGCTCGGCAGTCATGTGCATCAGGCCGGTTCTTCCGTGGGGCCTGATCATCTCCGTTTCGACTTCACCCACATCGCCGCCATGACTCCCGAGGAAATAGCCGCTGTGGAGCGGGAGGTTAACGCCATGATCATGGCCGACTACCCCGTGACCACCCGTGAAATGAGCCATGACGACGCCGTGAAGTCCGGAGCCATGGCGCTGTTCAATGAAAAGTACGGCGACAAGGTCCGCGTGGTCAGCATGGGCGCCGAAGGCGTCGATCCCTGCTCCATGGAACTGTGCGGCGGTACGCATCTTTCCCGCACCGGTCAGGCCGGCAGTTTCGTCATCCTGTCCGAAGGCGGCGTGGCCGCAGGCGTACGCCGCATCGAAGCGGCCACCGGCTGGAATGCCTACAACGTCATGGCGGAACGCCGTGCGGAACTCAACGCCATAGGCTCCCTGCTCAAGGTGCGCTCCTCCGACTTCGCTTCCCGCGTGGACGCCATGCAGAAGGAAATCAAGGCCCTGCACAAGGAACTCGACAAGGCGCAGGCCGCAAGCCGGGGCGACGTCATGTCCGCCGTGGAAGACGTGGCTGGCGTGAAGGTGCTGGCCGTGAAGGCCGGTGCCATGAACGTGAAGGCGCTGCGCGAAATGATGGACGACGTGCGCTCCAAAATGCCTTCCGGCGTGGCCTGCCTTGTGGCGGAAGATGGCGGCAAGGCGCAGATGATCCTTTATGTGTCCAAGGATCTGCATGACCGCTTCACCGCCCCTGCGCTCATCCGCGACGTGGCCGCGGCCATCGGCGGCTCCGGCGGTGGTCGTCCCGATCAGGCTCAGGCCGGCGGCAGCAACGTCGAAGGCGTTGACGAGGCCTTCCGGATTCTGAAGACGAAGATCGCCGGATAATAACGGTTTTCCGCATGCGTGACGTCCCGAGGGGTGTCACGCGCTACCGCTCTTCTGACGGATGGGCGGATTGTTTCCAGGATGCGGGGAAGAAGGCATGCTGTTGCCTTCTTCCCCGCATCACCTTTTTATGTGTTCCATTGGAACAAAAAGGGAAGTGTTCATCGGTCAGGATGGCTGAGGAGGAATATATGCCGGAACTGCCGGAAGTGGAAACCGTGGCCCGCACGCTTGCTCCGCAGATCTGCGGAAGGCGCATCATGTCCGTCGAAGTCATGAATGACGGAACATGGCAGGGGCTGACAAGGGCGGCATGCGTGGCGGAACGGCATCCCGTCATCAGGGGGACGGGGAGAAGAGGCAAGCTTCTGCTGCTGTATCTTGCGGACGTGGCCGGTGAAGGCTGTCTTCCGGATCCGGCAGCGGAGATCGCCGTTCCTTCCGCGGCTTCGTGTTGGCCTCTTTTCTACAATGGAAGAGAAGCGGAACGGGGACGTCCTCCGCTTTGCGGGGAACATCCGGACGATATGACGGCGCTGGCCTTTCACCTGCGCATGACAGGGCGTCTTTTCGTGTATCCACCAGAAATGGAGGCGCAGACACATACGAGGGTCGTCTTCACGCTTGACGACGGGAGCAAGCTGTTTTTTGACGACGCACGCAAGTTCGGACAGGTGAGGGCGCTGTGCTCCCGGGAGCTTGAGACGTGGAAATTCTGGCGTGATCTCGGACCGGAACCTCTTGAAATGTCGGACGACGATTTTGTCGCACGCCTGTCGTCAGGGGCGTCGGTCAAGTCGCTGCTTCTCAATCAGTCCGTGGTGGCGGGGGTTGGCAACATCTATGCGGATGAGAGCCTGTTCCGGGCCGGAATCCGCCCCGATGTTCCTGGCCGGAGACTTTCTGCGGAGAGACTCGCACGCCTGCATCGTGCGCTGGTCGAGATCCTTCTTGAGGCCATCCGTGAATGCGGCAGTTCCATAAGAGATTATCGAACGGCACGCGGGGATGTCGGGGCTTTTCAGAACCGCTTCCGAGTGTATGGAAGGTCCGGGGAGTCATGCACGATATGCGGACAAAGGCTGGTTTCGGCACGCGTGGCAGGCCGGGGAACGGTGTGGTGTCCGCACTGTCAGAAGGGATGAGAATAAATTTTGGGGAAAATTTTCAGACCATGGCCGCGGAAAATCACGGGACTTGTGTATCGTCCGCAATATTTTCCTCATGCGAGCGGACGGAACTGATGCACCGTCGCCTGCCGTTGAGGCTGCGCCTTTTCCTTTTCGCTGTCGTTCATGAGAATGTTCCTCGGCCGGATGTGAGAAGCGTTCTTTTCTGACGAGGGGTGATGACGGAGCGCTTCGCGTTCTTCCCATTTTGTGTTGAAAAGCTGATTCTTGCTGCGCACGGCCTGAATCAGGGAGAGTACGATGACGGCTTCTTCCCAGGATTCGGATGCGTCGAAGTCCTGGACGCGCTGCAGGTACTTGTTCCACAGGGCCATGAGCGAGGCTTCATCCATGGCGTTGAGCTGGCGGGCCATTTTGAGCAGCATTTTTTCCATATTGTTCCCCTTGATTGAACTGCCTTTGCTTATATCCTGCAAGAGCGGCCCGGGCAAATGAATTCTGAGGGCTGTCACCGGATGCCACGAGGAACGTCAATTTGCCCGTGTACATTTTTTATGATATAAGAACAGACTTTCCGGGAACGGGCGTCCTCGCGGCGTTTTTTTTCCGTCACGTGATGACGAGGATCGCGGGGCGGAAGGTTCCAAACATCTTTTTCGCCGATGCGGAGTTGACATGAGCGAGCTGAAAGATATGTACCGCACCATCGTTGCGGACGGTTTTCCTGATACCATGACCATCACGCTGGGAGACAGCGTGCTTACCTATCATAAGCGCACCTGGGAAATGGGCGGAGAAGTGCGCGGACTGCGCTATGGTGAAAACCCCGATCAGCCCGCCGCTCTCTATGAGTTCGTGGAGGGAGAGAACAAGGTGGCCAATCTCAAGTGGCGTTCTCCCCGTCAGGGCATTGTTTCCGCACTGACGGAAGCGCAGATGGTGCAGTCCGGCAAGCATCCGGGCAAGACCAATCTCACCGATGTGGACAACGCCTGCAACATTCTGCAGTATCTTACCAAAAAGCCTGCCGCCGCCATTCTCAAGCACAATAATCCCTGCGGCGCGGCATGGGCCGATACCCTGTTCGACGCTCTGAACAACGCTTTCTGGTGTGACCGCATTGCCGCCTTCGGCGGTGCCGTGGTGGTGAACCGTCCTCTGGACATGAAGTGTGCCGAGCTTATCGCTTCCCAGTATTTTGAAGTGGTTGCCGCCCCCGCCTTCGAAGAGGGCGTCGTGGACGTGCTCAAGGGGCGCAAGAATCTTCGCATCTTTGAGCTTCCCGGACTTGCCCATCTGGAAGAGCTGCGCGGCATTCCCATGCTCGACTTCAAGAGTCTGACCGATGGCGGCATTGTCATGCAGAAGTCCTTCGTGAATCGCATAAACAGTGTGGATGACTTCATGCCTGCCACCGGTGCCAAGAAGGACGGCACCGTTTTCACGGCGCGCAAGCCTACGGAGCAGGAAGCCGAAGATCTGCTTTTTGCCTGGGCCGTGGAGTCCGGCGTGACGTCCAATTCCGTCATCTTTGCCCGTAACGGCGCGACGGTTGCCATCGGCACCGGCGAGCAGGACAGAGTGGGCTGTGCGGAACTTGCCATCCATAAGGCCTATACCAAATATGCCGACGTGCTTTCCTTCAAGCGTACCGGTCTTTCCCTCTACGAGCTGCAGCAGAAGGCTCTTTCCGATGCCGAAGCTGCGGCCACGCTGGAGGACATCAACCGTGAGACGAGAGAGAACAAGGGCGGTCTCATCGGGTCCGTCGTGGTCTCCGACGGTTTCTTCCCCTTCCGCGACGGCGTGGACGTGGTCATGGCGCAGGGCGTGACGGCCATTGCCCATCCCGGCGGATCCATCCGTGACTGGGAAGTGGTGCAGGCCTGCAACGAACATGAGCCGCAGGTTGCCATGGTGTACACGGGACAGCGTTCCTTCAAGCATTGATGACGAAGTGCCGGGGAGATTTTCTTCCCGGCACTGTCATGGGTGATCCGTCGACGTTTTTCATTCTCCGGACAGGGGCGGACGCGATGGTCGTTCATGAAGCTTCACCATGGCCAGACCGGCCGGAATGTTCCGGATTCGCCTTCGCGGCAGAATTGCCACGAATCGAGTGCGCATGCATGCGGCCTGTATTCGGGATCCTACCTTCAGCGGCCTTTTCAGGAAAAAGACATGGCATCTCATATTGTACAGAATCCCGGTGCGGGTTGTATTGTGGAATTCATGCAGGGCAACGAGCCTCAGATTGCGTGGGTGATGGAGGAA
Source organism: uncultured Desulfovibrio sp. (assembly GCA_900555975.1). Classification (GTDB taxonomy): domain Bacteria; phylum Desulfobacterota; class Desulfovibrionia; order Desulfovibrionales; family Desulfovibrionaceae; genus Mailhella. The sequence continues at coordinate 6,449 of USNI01000036.1, forward strand.
CAGAAGGGAAAACTTCGTCTTTTCCTCCCGAATCGTCGGGAAACCACGCTTTCTCCTTCACGGATACTCCCGTGGGCGGGACCTTCCTATGCCGCGTCGCAGAGCAAGGACGCCGTGGTGGATCTGCTGAACAAGCACAGGGAGAGAAGGGAACGTCTTGCATCCGAAGTCGCCCCCATGGAACTCTGGGAGATGGCTCAGGGCGAAATGGACAAGGCGCCGGCCGAATGGTTCGCCGAACTCGGCTATACCAGCCCTGATCCCGATACCGTGGCGGCCTGCGGCAGGGCCTTGCTGCAGTGCAAGACGCATTTCCGTTTCCAGCCTCCGGAATTTGAGATCTATGATGCCGCCACGGTGGAATCCCGTCGTCAGACGGAGGAGGCCGCGCGGGTGCGCGAGGCCATGGTCTGCGGAGGTGCGGACTGGTTCCGCCGTCTCTGGGAGGCGCGCATCGGCCGTCATCCTGCACCCGATTTGTCCACGGCTCCGGACGAGGCCGTGCGCCACAGGCTGGAGCGCATGCTCCGGGCGCGCATGATCGATCCCGAAACCGTGGAGGATGAAGCGCTCTGGAAGCAGGTGACCAAAGAACTGCCGGATGATCCGCATCTTGCGCTGCTTCTGGCCATGACCTGGGGACTGGTTCCCGAACATTACAACTACTGGCTCGACAGAGCGGACTATGAGGCGGGAACGGACTGGGAAAAGCCTCTTCTTGCGGATACGCAGACGCTGATGGACGCCGTTTCGTCGCAGAAGGGCATGCCTCCCTCGGAAGATTCCGCGTTCATCAGCATCGACAGCGCGACCACCCGCGACATCGACGACGCCTTCCGCATGACCGCCGCCTCCGACGGCGGATGGGATGTGGAAGTGGCGCTTGCCTGCCCGGCATGGTTCTGGGACTTCGACAGTGCTCTCGGCCGGGCCGTATTTCACCGTGCAACGAGCATTTATCTGCCGGAAGGCAACTGCCACATGATGCCTGAGGCTCTGGGGGAAGGAGCGTTCAGTCTTTTTGAGGGAGAGGCGAGACCTGCGCTGATCATCGGAGCGCATGTCGCGCCTGACGGTACTCTTGGGGAAGGAACATTCCGTGTCGCAACCATACGCATCGCAAGAAATCTGAATTATCCCGACTGTGAGGCGGCCCTGGACGGCGCGGACAACCCTGCGGCCCCCTTTGTGGACATGCTGCGTCTTGCCGCGGATATGAGCGTCTTGACTGGCGCGTGGAGCACGGTGCCGTGATCATCGAGCGGCCAGAGATCGACTTCGAACTGGAAGGAGAAGGCGCCGACGTGACGGTGAAGCTGAAGAACGTGCCTGCCGCTCCGCGGGCGCAGCTTCTTGTGGCGGAACTCATGGTCGTTGCCAATGCCGTTCTTGCAGAATGGGCCGTGAAGAACGATGTTCCGCTGCTGTTCCGCACACAGGATGTGGCCGTGCCGAAGGAGTATGCCGGCGTCTGGCGTTCCGCGCCGGATATCGCCCGGGTGGTGCGCATTCTTGTTGCCGCCTCTTTGGATGTCGTTCCCCGTCCCCATGCAGGCATGGGACTTGCCGCCTACAGTCCGGTGACCTCTCCGCTTCGGCGCTTCACTGATCTCGTAAACGAAGCACAGCTTCTTCACATGCTTGCAGAAGGTACGCCCCGATGGTCGCGTGAGGCTCTTTCCGATATGCTCATGCGTCTTTCCATACGGCTTGAAGCTGCGGGACAGGTGCAGCGCTTCCGTCCCAGATACTGGAAGTATCTCTACATTCAGCAGCAGGCCAGAGTGCATGGGGACGAGTGCTGCTGGAGAGCTGAAGTGGCGGAAGAGAACGATATGTGGGTCAGCGTGAGTCTGCCCGACATACAGCTCGGTCTTCGAGGAAAACGCACGCTTTTCGGGGAAAAGGTGTTTCCCGGACAGGAACTTCATGTGCGTCTCGGCAAGATCAATCCCCTGAGAAGCGAGGCCGTCATTCTTGATGTGCGGGAGTTCTGAGCTCTGTTGCAGGCTCTCACGCTCCGGAGTATGATAGTACCAAGAGAACTTTTTCTGGATGTTCCAAGGAGAAAGAATGTCGTCGGCCCGAACTTCCGCTTCCCTGGTGTCATGTTGCGCCCTTGTGATCATTCTGGGCTTTTCTCAGACGGCCTGTGTGCCTAAACAGGCCGCACCGGTGCCGGAAGAAGTGACCGAGTCGGACTCCGTGGAACTTGATCTTGCACTTGCCATCTCCCGTGAGCTTTATCTTGCCGCGTCCTCTCCGGGCACGCTGGTCGGCAGT